>JBDKUE010000156.1:0-4830 GCA_039679855.1 Syntrophomonas sp. | reverse complement strand
ATCCCCGGCAAAGGAGAGTGTGGATAATGACTGAAAACCAAAATGGCTATCGTCTCAACTGGGCAACCCTGCGCCGCGATTGGCCTTTATGGATTTTAATGGCGGCTTTTCTGGGAGTGGCATTTTTCATCTATCCCCAGCTTCCCGACCAGGTCCCCAGCCATTGGAATATTCACGGGCAGGTCGACGCTTACTCGTCCCGTTTTTTCGGGGCCTTTTTTGAGCCTTTACTGGCTCCTGTACTCTATCTTCTGCTGATTCTGCTTCCGCTGGTGGATCCGCGCAAAGACAACTATACCCGTTTTGCAAATGCTTATACTTTTTTGCGCTGGGCTTTGCTCATATTTATGTACAGCCTTTACGTTGTAACAGTTCTGAACAGCCTTGGTTATACGGTAAATACGGGACTCTTTGTCAAAGCGGGGGTTGCCGTCCTCTTTATGATTATTGGCAATTTTATGGGGCAGTTCAGACACAACTATTTTGTCGGCATCAAGACGCCCTGGACCCTGGCCAATGTGGAAGTATGGCAGCGGACCCACCGCCTGGGAGGGCGCATCTGGGTGCTCTGCGGCCTGGGCTGTCTGGCCCTGTCACCCTTTTCCGGAGCCTGGTCGGGCTATCTGTATTTCACGCTGCTTATGATAATGGTCCTGGTTCCGATGATCTATTCTTACGTCATTTTTGAACGGCAAAAAAGGACCGGAGCTTAAGCATTTAAAACAATCCCGATACCCGGAGCCGGAAATATATTTCCCGCTGTTTTTACCCGGCCCAAGTCAACGCTAAATACTCCGCGCCGGCAACCGGCTGGCTCCGGCAGGCTGTATATAAGCCCCAGGACCGCATTCAGGGCATAAGCCACATCCGTCAGCGGTCCTGGCGCTTCGTTTTTATAATCCTGGTGTTTAACTTCTAGATATCTGCGCAGCTCACATGCTTCACTGCCTCTGGTTTTCAGAGTGGCCAGGGCCAGGTTTCTGAGTCTCCTGCCATTTATACTGCTGTGCAGCTTTGCTTCATAAATAACATGAGGAACCACGGCCTCCAATGATGGTTCATTGTGAGCCAGGCAGAAATAGTCGCTTAGCAAATGGCTGATTATTCCGAGGTGCACGTATAATGTCCAAGGGCCTTTAAATTGTATCAATTGAGTTTGGCCCAGCAATTTGGTCAATAAGGGTCCGGAACCGTTAATGGTATGGGGGATAATACTATAAGGACGCACCAGGTCGGGGAGTACGTTTCCCCAGCAAAATGCCAATTTATTGATTCTACCAGGTATTTGTTCAGCGGCAATCTGCGCCACAGTATCGCCAATTAACCAGTGGGTTTGAGATAACACATCAATCCAGCTCCTTTTGGTTGATGCATTAATTGTAAAAAACAGTTTTTAAAAAGATATTAAGCTCAGCTGAATAATTACTAAACTTTTTCTTAAAAATAGCATTTTATTTTAAGTCCTCATTCCGTTACCCTTAACCCGACCATTATCGGCAATAGCGTATCCATTTATATTAGAACAAATATGCAAAAATCGGAGACCGCTAATGTTGGTCTCCGATTTGTATTTAGACTTGATTAATAGCTTAACCGGGTAATGGGCCGCCGCTGATTATATCGGCGGCGATATTCTCAGGCCCGGCCGATTCTGCCGGAGCCTTGTTCCGGAAGGGAATGTTCATAGCTTTGGCCGCTGATAGAGCGGTAATATCAAGAGAACGGGCTATATCACTGGGTACTACAATCAAAGTGTTTTGTTCATTCTTCAATGCCTCATACATTATGGTCATAGCCCTTAAGGTCAGGGCATTTTGGCTGGTGGCATATATTTCAGCAGCCTCCACAAATTTGATGGCTGCCTCGACCTCGGCCTGCCCATAAGTGACCCGGGCCTGCTTCTCCCTTTCCGCCTGGGCTCCCCGCGACATTACCTCCTGCAGCTCATGGGGTATGGATACGTCTCTTATCTCCACGGACATGGTTTCAATGCCCCAGGGCATCGATTTGCGTCCAATGGTCTCTTTGAGTATTTCATCGAGTTCTTCCAGATTGGAGAGGATGTTGGCCAGGTTCATTTTGCCTATGGCGTCGCGCAAGGACGTTTGAGCGGCCAGTTCCACCGCCACCCGGTAGTTGGAAACCTCCAGGGTAGCCTTTTTGGCGTCGATTACCCGCCAGAACAGCACCGCCTGGATGGTGACCGCCACCCCGTCTTTGGTCAGGGTGGTTTCGCTCTGAAAACGGGTGGTCTGCACCCTGGTGTCGATGCGCGAAGCGATGGTCTGAATGATGGGAACAATGATTATCAAACCAGGTCCCTTGATGCCGGCGAACTTGCCCAGAGTCAGAACCGCCAGCCGCTCCCATTCTGATACCACCTTTATACTGAGAAAAAGCAGCAGCAGCACTATCAACCCTATAATGGACCATAACAGTACGGAAGCCATGAGAACACCTCCCTATGCAGCCTAAACTACAATATGACCAGGATAAAACATCCTGATTCTATTATAACCAGAAATATTTGATTGTTTGACGAAAAGAGTCTAAATCGGCAGGCTCCCGGAATGAGTTTGGGGACGGTTCTTCAACTCATTTTAGAAAGGTAACGCCAAATTCGGCCAAACGGAACAAAAAGTGAGTTGAAGAACCGTCCCCAAACTCATCTCCGGACTTATTCTACCAGGCTGCGGAAGTAGCGACAGTTCTCAATAATGTCCGGGCTCTTTCTAAAAAGGCCGCCGCCAATAAGGAAGGCCACCTCTGAACCATAAAAGCTCAACATTTCGGGAATGGTATCAACGCTCATTCCCCCGCCCGGACAGGGGAATATTTCTTTTAGGCCGCCCATCGGCTCCCCGGTGCCGGCTACAATGCTCAGGCATTCATCGCGGCTGAAGGAGAAACGTCCTCCAAAATTGGGATATACAGTTCCATCAGCCCCGGCCAGGCGAACCAGCTGCCCAAACAGGGTGCGATGGGAAACTCCATGCTCGGGGCTCATTACGTAGGTCCCCAGCCAGGCGGGATGGGCGATAAGCGGCAGGTCGATATTATTATCATCAGCCACCGTTCTCATAGTGTCAAATCCCACCAAGCCGGGGGCGATAAGCAGCCCCCCGGCGCCCTGCTCCCGGGCGTAGTAGGCCCTAGCCAGCACCTGATTATGGGGGGCGCTGATATTGGCCAGGTAAATGCAGCTCAATCCGGTTTCCCGATTGGCCCGCTCAACTGCTTCAGCACAAAGCCGCACCCTTTCATGGTAGGGCGCGTAAATCTGATCGGTAAGCCCATGGTCGTCTTTAATGAGATCAATTCCCCCAAGGGCCAGCTTATAGGCCAGGTCGGCCAACTGCTGTGATGATAAACCCATGGGCTTTAGAGCTGAAAAAAGCAAAGGCCGTCCCTCAACCTTAACCCTTTCCCGTAAACCGGTTCGTCCCCAGCGGGGCCCTTTAAAGTGCTCTAACATGCTGTTCGGCAAGGCCAAATCTTCCACCCGGTAACCGGGTTTGATGCTGATATTGCCAAAAACCACATTGAGCAGCTGGGTGAATTCATCGGCCGCCGTATCAGCAGCGAAGCTGATGAGGGCGCTAAATCCTCCCGCTTCTGCGGGACGGAAATCCTCAATCCGCCCCACTATCTGGTTTTTAATAAAACCGGGCCCAATTAATTCACCCGGAAATTCCACAGTCTGTTCCAGGCAGATGTCGAGGGCTTTTTCATAGGCCTGTGCTTCATCTCCGCTCAGGCGATAGCGGACCGTAAAACGCTCCATTACAGCGCCTCCGCTTTAGCCGAACTGTGCACGGGGGTAATGTGGATCTGATCCAGGTCGGTTTCGCCAATACCGAACCGTTCTCCCACCAGATTTTCTATTTCCTCTATTAAAGCCAGGGCATCCAGGCCATATTCCCGGGCCAGGTATTTGCGGCTGGCTCCGTGCAAAAAGGTATCCTTAATCCCTATTCTGACCAGCTTCTTGCCCAGGCCGGCCCCGGCCATCTGTTCAGCGACAATGGTGCCCAGACCGCCAATGATAGAATGGTTTTCCATGCTAATAACCCCCCAGCGGGCTTGGGCAATCGACTCGATTATTTCGGGGTGGTCAAACGGCTTGAGAGTTGAAACGTGGATATGCTTTACAGCAAGACCCTGTTTCCGGAGAACCCGCAAGGCCCGCATAGCCTCTTCAGTGCATATGCCGCTGGACAACACCACGAGATCATTGCCCTGGCTTAAAGTCCTTGCTTTGCCCAGCGTCATAGGTTCTGAAGGATCGAAAAGGCGGGGTATTTCACCGCGCAGCATTCTGACATACACCGGACCCGGCACTTTATAGACCACATCCAGAACGCTTTCAACTTCAGTGGCATCCCCGCATTCCAGTACGGTCATGTTGGGCAGAGATCGCATTATGCTGATATCTTCAATGGCTTGATGAGTTGCACCCCCGGGGGTCATTATTCCGGGTAAGAAGCCGAACATCTTGACCGGCAGATGGGGATAGGCAATCGACACGGCGATCTGGTCATAGGCGCGCCGATAGATAAAAACGGCAAAGGTGTGAACCAGCGGGCAATAACCCTCGCGGGCCAGGCCCCCGGCAAAACTCAACATGTTCTGCTCGGCAATTCCCATGGAGAGGAAACGTTCCGGGTAGGTGTCCCGGAAGAGATCTATTTCCGAAGAACCGGTTAAATCGGCCGAAAGAACCAGCACATCCGGTTTGTCTTTAGCCCATTTGACCAGGTTGTGATAATGCACTTTGGAGAGTATTTCCATTCCCGTACTCCTTTTTTACTATCTAAAGGCTGTCGAGCA
>JBDKUE010000149.1:0-6835 GCA_039679855.1 Syntrophomonas sp. | reverse complement strand
AATGAAATATACAGCGTGTTTATAAATAAAGACAATATATTGTTTAGGGTACGCTGAAGGTGAGGAATAAATATGGAAGCCCAATTGCTGAAGAATCGATACATGGGATGTCTGTTCGGCCTGGCAGCAGGTGATGCCCTGGGCGCTCCGGTCGAGTTTTTGAGTTGGCAGGAGATAAAGCGTGCCTATGGACCGGCTGGAATAGATAAGTATGAACCATGGAGCGGGTTCCCGGCGGGCAGCTATACCGATGATACGCAGCTCTCCCTGGCTACGGCCATAGGCTGTATACGCGCCTGGACCCGGGGGATGGAAAGGGGCATCTGGCACCCGGCCTCACTGGTTTACGCAGCGTATATGGAGTGGCTGGACACCCAGTCGGTTCCCCAGCAGTACCGGGCTCCGGGCAGCACCTGTCTTGATGCCCTGCGCAGCGGAAAAATAGGAACTATAGCCGAGCGCATCAATAACAGCAAAGGCTGCGGTGGTGTCATGAGGACCGCGCCGGCCGGCCTGGTCTTCAGCCCCGGGGATGCCTTTAGAGAGGGGGCCGCATTTGCGGCTATAACCCATGGCCATACTTCGGGTTTTTTACCGGCCGGTTTCCTTGCGGAGATGATAGCCCACCTGATTCGAGGAAAAAGTCTGGCTCAGGCCATAGAACTGAGCTTTTTGCCCCTACAGGAATATGAAGGCAGCCATGAAACCATAAACTGTCTCCATACGGCTTTGCGGCTGGCCGGGAGCAGCCTGCCGGTGGAGCGATGTATAGAAGAAATAGGCGAAGGATGGGTGGGTGAAGAGGCCCTGGCTATCGCCGTTTATTGTGCGTTGAAATTTGGCAGCGATTGGCTTGGCGGTACCCTGGCAGCCGTAAACCATTCCGGGGACAGCGATTCCACCGGGACTATAACCGGTGCCATACTGGGCACTCTGCTGGGTTTTCAGGCTATTCCCGGACAGCTCACCGCCCAGGTGGAAAACGCCAGTTGCATAGAGAACCTGGCTTTGCAACTGTGGGAAATGTTCGGCGCAGCTGTTCTTTAGCGAGCCAGAAGCCCGGCCAGAAGGAGAAGAACCATAGCCGCTATCTGTTTGAGGGTTGGCATCTGGTGGACAAAGAACATTGCCCCCAGTGACTGAGTGATAATCGCCGTTCCCAGAGTTATAACGAATATCAAAAACAGGCTGATGTTGTTCTGATAGGCAAAAAACCAGCCCAGGATAGTGAGAAAATTGGCTGCCACTATGACCAGGGCAAAACGAAGATTCATTGAAACGAAGCCTGACCAGGAACCGGCCGAGGTGAGATAGACGTTGGTCATATTTACGGCTATTTGACCGATTAAAATAGGCGCAAAGATCTTTAAATATACCGGCATGAACCGCCCTCCCCGATTAATACTATTCCAATCCCGCCGCCACTGACACCTCATCCAATATAACATTTTGCCCCGGGGCTATGGAAATGTTTTGAAAGCTTAAACCAGCGGCGGATTATATCGGCTCATTTGTTTCAAGCCGGTCCTCCTATCGAGATATGGAAAGGCGGCGTTTTAAATGGGATAGGAATCGTAATACTTTAAATAGAATATTGGAGAGAAAGTATAGCAGGGGGGATGTTAGGTGGAAAAGGTGGCAGTAAGACAACTGGTCCGCTCAAGCCAGGATTACGCCGGGCAATACATTGAAATTAACGGATGGATAAGGAGCAACCGCGATCAGAAATCTTTCGGATTCATAGCCTTGAATGACGGCACCCATTTCAGCACCATCCAGGTGGTTTACGATAGAGATTCTCTTGATAATTTTGAGGATGTGGCCCGGTTCAGGGTGGGCTCGGCAGTAACGGTAAGGGGCTCGATGGTTTTGACCCCCCGGGCCAAACAGCCCTTTGAAATAAAGGCCCGGGAGATTATCTTGGAAGGCGACGCACCGGAGGACTATCCCATTCAGCCCAAAAGGCACACCAGGGAATTCTTAAGGGAAGTGGCTCATTTGCGCCCGCGCACCAATCTTTTTGCAGCCGTATTCAGAGTCCGCTCCCTTCTGGCTTATGCCATTCACCAGTTCTTCCAAGACCGCGGTTTTTTATATGTTCATACCCCGATAATAACGGCCAGCGACGCCGAGGGAGCTGGAGAAATGTTCAGAATCAGCGTTCTGGACCCCCGCAACCCGCCTTTATCAGATCATGGAGAGGTGGATTTTTCCCAGGACTTCTTTGGCAAAAAGACCAGCCTGACGGTCAGTGGGCAGTTGGAAGCCGAGGTGTTTGCCCTGGCCTTTCGCGATGTCTATACCTTCGGTCCTACTTTTAGGGCGGAGAACTCCAACACCGCCCGCCATGCCGCTGAGTTCTGGATGATCGAGCCGGAAATCGCTTTTGCCGACCTTAAAGACGACATGCAGATGGCTGAAGCGATGGTCAAATATGTGATCGGATACATTCTGGAAAAGGCCCCGGAGGAATTGGAGTTTTGCAACACCTTTGTAGACAAGGGCCTCCTCCAGAGGCTGCAGGATCTGGTCCAGGCCAAGTTTGCAGCCATAACCTATACCCGGGCGATCGAGATTCTCCAGGCGGCTGAACAAAAATTTGATTACCCGGTAGCCTGGGGCAGCGATTTGCAGACCGAGCATGAAAGATACCTTACGGAACAGGTATTTCAAAAACCGGTGTTTGTCACCGATTATCCCCGGGATATAAAAGCTTTCTATATGAGGCAAAACGACGATGGTAAAACTGTTGCCGCCATGGACCTGCTGGTGCCCGGTGTGGGTGAACTGATAGGCGGCAGCCAGAGGGAAGAGCGGGCCGAAGTCCTGGAGCAGCGCATCCACGAGCTGGACATGGAAGAGGAAGGGTTGTGGTGGTACCTGCAGCTGCGTAAATATGGGGGTGTCAAGCACGCCGGTTTTGGTCTGGGTTTCGAACGACTGGTTATGTACGCCACCGGAGTCGGCAATATCAGGGATGTTATACCCTTTCCCCGCACTGTTAATTCCTGCGAATTCTAATAAAAGTCATTTTAAAGCCTCTCGGTCGTGTTCGAGAGGTTCAGGGTGTCGATAAAGTATTAATAAGCAAGGATATAAGAGCGTTTAAGATTGCCACGCCTTCGGCTCGCAATGACAACTAGCCTATATTGGGTCATTCCGAGGAGCGAAGCGACGCGGCAATTTTAAGCCTTGAATCACGATTAAACTATTTTGACAGTCTGAGCCTCTCGGTAGTGTTCGGGAGGCTTTTGGCAGGTTTTTTAAAGTTTAGACAGTCGCCAGAATACCCAGGCGCTCCTGGGCCTCGGCCAGGCTCTGCTTGTCGTTTAGAACCGGGGCAAATATATCCCCGTACTGGAGCAAACGGGGCAGGATGGTTTTTATGGTGAACTGGGCCGGTTCAATACTGTCTATTTCTTCCCAGTGCAGGGGGCAGGAGACCGGGGCGCCCGGGCGGGGGCGGACGCTGTAGGGGGCGCACAGGGTTTGGCCGCGGGCATTTTGCAGGTAATCTACATAGAGCAGAGAACCGCGTTTATTGACTTTCCTTTCGATAGTGGCCAGTTCCGGGACCAGGTGGCAGACGGCGGCAGCCACCGGTTGGGCGAAATCACGGATTTGCTTGTAATCGTACTGGTTTTGAACCGGAATATATATATGAAGACCTTCCGCTCCGGAAGTTTTAATATAGGAACGCAGTTTGAGCTCATCCAATACATGCTTAACCGTCCAGGCCACTTTCACTACCTGTTTAAAGGTATTGCCGGGGGAGGGGTCCAGGTCGATGACCACAAAATCAGGATTGTCGGAAGCTGTCGTACGGGACAGCCAGGGATGCATCTCCAGGGCGGCCTGATTGGCCAGCCAGACCAGATCAGCCATGCCTGAAGCGAGTATAAAGTGGATATCCCTATCGCTTTCCTGGCTGTGGTAGGTAAAGGTATTCATCCAATCGGGCAGGTGGGCGGGGGCGTTCTTCTGGTAGAAGCCTTTGCTATTTATGCCGTCCGGATAACGGGTCCAAACCAGGGGGCGTTCCTGGAGGTGGGGAACCAGGTAGGGGGCGGCTTCCGAATAATAATGGATCAGGTCAACCTTTTTATAGCCTTCTTGCGGCCAAAATACCTTATCTAAATGGGAAAGGGATATTATATGGCCGTTTACTTCTACATTGGAAACTTGTTTAGGCACTGATAAAACCGCCTTTCGTATCCGAATATAAAGCCCACCGGCCAGATTCCCCGCTGATGGTCTGTGCGGCAGGTCCGGAAATAAGGAGACGCATTGTAGACACTATTACCTTTGCCCATCAAAGTTAATTTATTCGTTAACCCTGCCTAAAGCGTAAATCAGTTTGGGAAAGACTTCAATATTAACTGTTTTGCGCCCAGGTATTGTATTATATTTACAGTATAAAAAAAGGATGGATGTTTTTATATGTTTAAAAAATCCGGTCTATTTATGTTATCCATATTAATGGTTTTAGTTTTGGCTTCCTGTGCCAAAACGGTCGATAAATCTGAAGTTGCCGGTTATGCTGATCCAGCCGCAGAGAGGATGCTGCTGGCAGCCAATGGGGATGATTATGCCAGGTATATGGAAACCGCCAATGATACACTCAAAGCAGCCTTGCCTGAAGCTAAATGCAATGAAACCAACAAACTGATCCGGGACAAAATAGGCACCTATGTTCCGGGTTCCAAACAGATCAAAAATGCCGCCCGGGCCACCCAGAACGGCCAGAAATATGTGTCGGTACAGTATACGGCCAAGTATACCAACGAACCGGAAGAGGTTACGGTTCTGATAAGCTTTGAAGATAATGAAACCCATAAAGTAGCGGGAATATTTTTGAGCTCCCCCAAATTGAGAAAATAGAACTATTTATAGTCAGAGGCTGTAATCTTGAAAAGGAATGCCGATCTTTACAGCCTTTTCTTATTGCGGCTGTTCGGCAAAAAGGCTGCATTCCCGGGCTGCCTGGTCGGAAAAGCCCAGAATTACCGGAGAGCGCAGCCGCAAATCTTCGCTCCATTCAGCGAACTCAACTAAAACGGTCAAGACCGGTCTGAGGTAGACCAGGTTGGGGGAGTTTATTTGTTCAGCAAAGGGTGAGTTATCGGATTTGATTGCCGATAGTTCCCGGAACAGGGAGAGCTTTTGCCCCTCATTTAAGCCGGTGCTGGCCCGGCCGATGTATACCAGGCGATCCTCCTGGTAAAGGCCCAGCAGCAATGATTTCACCCGTTTGCCTTCCATGAGCAGGGCGCCAACCACTGCCGTGGCCTGACGCCGGTTTTTATATTTAAACCAGGATTTATGGTGCTTACCAGCTACATACGGGCTGGATCCCAGTTTAGCCACAATTCCTTCCATTTCCTGTTCCTTAACCGCCGTGTAAAGTGATGCTCCCTGCTGAAAATCCTCGATCAGATGTATACCCCCCTGGGGATGGAAAATACCTCCCAGCATTTGTTTTCTTTCCAGCAGGGGATAGTCGGTAAGCGGTCTGTCGTTTAGATAGAGCAGGTCGAAGATCATATAATCAACCACCAGGTTTTTGCTCAACCGGTTTACGGATGCGGCGGTGCGGGAGTTGTCACGGCTCATTACCGCCGGAAAACTGGGCTTGCCGTTTTTTAAAACCACCACCTCACCGTCTACAATTGCGTTTTGAGCTTTAAGACAGTGGACGGCCTGCTGCAGTTCGGGGTACTGCAGGGTTCGCTCGTTCAGCCGTTTGTTCCACAGCCGTACCCGGCTTTTCTCCAAATGGCACAGGATGCGCACTCCATCCCACTTGACCTGATATATAAATCCCGGTTGATCGTGCAGGTCGTGAGCCAGAACCGGTTCCATAACCACAATGGGTTGATTCAAACCTATCATCATACTCAAGTACCGGTTTTAGCCGGGGCTTTTTTACGGGAGCGCTTTTCGGGGGGGCGGTCTTTTTCTGCCAGCTGGATACTGGCTTTTAAGGCCTCCATCAGATCAACCACTTTGCCCGGTTGGGCGCTGGGTTGGGGAGAGACTATTTCCTGACCGGCAATTTTGGCTTCTATCATCTCCCACAGGGCCTGCCGATGCTGATTGCTGTATTTGCCGGGATCAAAATCGGTGGAGAGGTTGTCAACCAGGCTTACCGCCATCTTAATTTCGTTCTCGTGCAGTCGGGAGGTTTCCAGCCCGCTGCTCAATGATTGGGGGGAGCGTATTTCGTCAGGAAAGAAGAGGGTTTCCATCAACAGGTAGCGGTCTTTAACCCTCAGGGCGGCCAGGGATTGTTTGCTGCGGATAACCACCCTGGCCAGGGCTACTTTGGAGGTCTGCTGCATGGCTTCAATTAAGAGTGCGTAGGCCTTTTCTCCACCCGCTGACGGCTCCAGGTAATAACTCTTATCGAAATAGATTGGATCCACCTGGGCCAGGTTTACAAAATCCAGGATGTCTATAGTCCTGGTATTTTCCAGGGGGATTCGCTCCAGGTCCTCTTCGTTGATAACCACATAGCTTCCTTTTTGATATTCATAACCGCGGACGATCTCTTCAGAGCTTATCTCCTTGTTGCAGGCGGGGCAGAATTTATGGTATTCGATCGGAGTCATGCACTGCCGGTGCAGGTAGTTGAATTTTATGTCTTTCTTTTCAGTGGCAACATACATGGCAACCGGTATGTTGACCAGGCCAAAGCTGACCGCACCATTCCACAATGTCCGCATAGTCTTCCAACCTCCGTATAAAAATTAGTTCCTTTATATAGTCTGGCAGGGGCGCCGTTTAATCATGAGCATTTGTCTCGTTTTCAGGGTGGCAAATAATGACTGGTTGT
>JBDKUE010000050.1:0-15259 GCA_039679855.1 Syntrophomonas sp. | reverse complement strand
CCTGCATGGCGAAAAATATCAGCTCTGGCAGGAAGCCGCCCGCCGGATTAAGCTGGCCAGTGAAGGGCATTTTACCGACCCATTCGGATCAGAACGCTTTTTTTTGCTGCTCGAATGCTGCGACCAGGTATATCAATGCGGTATGGTGGAGGACGCCCTGTTGATGCTGGCCGAACTCTATATAAACTATCAAAATAAGAATCGCCTGGTCAGTGTCCTGGAGGACAGCCAGATTTTTAAATTATTTACCCGCCTCTGCCGGAGCATTCTGCCCCTGGCCGTATTATTGGGCGAGCCCTATCAGGCCTATTCCCGCGCCCTGGCCTTGTGGGAAAAGCGGTTTGCCCGCCTGCCCTGGGACAAAGGTTCAATGCTCTACCTGGATTTGCTGGAGACCATAAGAGAAGGTCTTAAGGGGCAAAGCCACCAGGTTTTGTTGGAAGTCTTGTATAAATCGGAGCTTATAAGAAGTTTCCAGCCCGGCGACGTCGGTCCCCTGCGTGAAGAAGATATTGAGACGGCCGCCTCTGCCAACCGGCTTAAAGAGTGGCTCTCCACGGCTCGCGAGCGCATGGCTACCCGCCCGCACGAGGCACTGACTCTCCTGGAGATGGTAAGGCTTTTACATAAACAGGGCCAGGTTGCCCAGAAGATTTTCCCGGCCCAGACCTTGATGGAGTCCTACCTGGAGCTGTGGCAATGGCTCCCCAGCAGACTGTTCTTTAACCGTTCTCTGGAAGAGCATCTGGCTCCCCTTTTAGGCCGCTCCCTGCGCAATAAAATTCGTAGATTGGCCGAAACACTGGAGCAGTATGACCCGGTCCGGATAAAGGCCGAGCTGGCCAGTCGGCCTGATCTTTTCCGGCACAAGGATGCCTGGGTGCAGCGGGAAGTGTTGCTGGGCCACTTTATGGGGGTGTTGTCGTAATGAACCGGGAGAGTCAACCGGAAATCTACACCGCACAATTGGAAGAGCTTTTGGACCGCCTTCATCAAGCTATTGGCAGAGAGTTTGGCGCCCTCACCGATGTGAAGGATGTCAGGCAATTGGATGATTACATCCTTCAATTAAATTCCTTTTATTACGGCAGCTTTCATGAAAAGATCTTCCCCCTGTATCGCCAGCTCATCCAGGAGGACATGCAGGCTCAGCTAAACCTGGCTTTGCAGGAAGACACTCTGCGCCAGGGAATATTAGGGAACATCAAACGTTACGCCCAGTTGTACAACCAGGTAAAGCGGCTTACCGCCACCCTGAACCAGGGGAAGGAGATAACCTACCGGCTTATCCTGACCAATGACCGTCGGGAAGACCATAATTCCATCGACTTGTACGCAGCTTTAAGGCACTGGCGGGAGCACGTCCAGGCTTCTGCCGGGCAGGTCGGGAAGCTGGAAGAGATAATAGAGGACCGGGATTTCTGCCAGGCTTTAGGAAAATCTCTGGGCAGCTGGCCGGTAGTCCATTTTCTGGAACAAGTGGATCTTAGCCAGCCTGAACAGGGAGCCTGTTACACCGATCTTTTAAGCTACCTGAATTATTGCCGGGCCTTGCTCCGCCAAATGCAAAAAGAGGATAAACCTTATGTTAAGAGTTCCGGCATTTTTAAGGAGTTGGATGAGCAAACCGCCCGGCTAATGAGATGCTCTATGCCGGTGCCATTTGCCAACTACCGCCAGTATTGGAGCGATCTGATCGGGGGCATTCTGCCCACCCTTCCCCTTTACATAAGGTTGGGCGAATCAGAACTGTATAAAAACGCTCTGCGCAGATTGCTGCAGCAATGTGACGACCACATCCTGCTGCTGGAGCGGGCGCAGCACTTTTTAATAGGCGGCTACCGCGAAGCGTTATTGTTGGCCGGTCAGGGTCCTTTGAAAAGCTTCTTTGATATCAGGCAGCTCCAAGCGAATCTGAATCGTATTCTGGATTCATTAAACGCCCTGGAAAAGGAATTTTCCCTCCCAGGAGAATCAGATTTCCAAAACTTCAGCCAGCAGGCCGGGGACCGGCTGGAAGAGGCCGGCCAGCTGCTCTATAAACCGGGGCCTTATGAAAACGCCCCCCCGGCACCAATGCTCTTTACCGGCCTTTATCACCTGGATCTGGAACGCCAGTATCTGCTGCGCACCATAGAAATGATGCGTGAAGACTTTAGGCGCCGTCATGAGCTCCAGGAAGTCCTGCTGCATGTGGTTAATAGTCTCGATTCCTTTACCAATTTGTTGGGCAACATCCGGGCGGATCTGGAGCGGCTGCTGGCGCCCCGCAACTTGTCGCGCCTGTGGAAAGACCTGGATGTTCGGGTGGAGCGAGTTCCCCTGGAAAGCGGGAAGCCTTTCCCGTCCCGCTTTCTGCATCTTCTAGATAAAAACAAGCTCGACCAGCTTCCGCCCGGTTCCGAAGATATCATGGTGGTCTATGAAGAAGGAGACCTGTTTATAATTCGAGTTGGCAGCGAACAGGATGAAGAAATACCTTATGTAAATATAGCGAGGAAGGAGCAGCCCCATGAAGCTGGGAATTGACTTTGGCACTTCCTACACTAAACTGGCAGTGTGGCAAGACGGGGAGATGCTGGACCTGTTGGGAGGGCCTATGCCTTCTGCAGCCACTTACGCACCCGATCTGGATAAGCTGTTTTTCGGAGCTTTAGCTGTACAATTGGAGAGCGAGAGCAATCCCAGCACCCGCTTTTTCAAGCTCCACCTCAAAAGAAACCGCGGCTTCAACCTGGGCCCCTATTCCCTGGAAGCTTTACTGTACAACTTTTTTTGCTTCATTAATGAGTATTATGTTTTCCCCCGGGGAATTCGTCCGGACTCAATCAACCTCTCAATTCCCAACAACTTTGGTTTAAAAAGCCGCCGGGCGCTCATCAGCGCTGCCCAAAAGGCCTTTTCCCTGGACGATATTGTGTTGCTTCCCGAACCCCTGGCCGCAGTTCTGGGCTACAACTGGGCCCATCCCGACCAGTCTGCCAGCGGGGACTGGCTTGTTATCGACGTGGGCGGCGGCACTGTCGATTTCAGTTTTATAAGCCTGAACCCTGGGCAAAATGAGATACTGTTAGAAAGCCAGTTTCAAGTAGGCCATGACGCCTTTTCCGGTTCGGAAGTGGACCGTATGGTTTTAAGGCGCCTTATCGCTCCAGCTTTTCAGATGCAGCATGGCCTTGATCTACCCGGCGCTATGTTGAACGAGAGACTCGAATCCGGTGAAGAACAATACTGGTTCTATAAATGGATGCAGCTGGCGGAAAACATTAAGCTTAAACTGGGTTGCGAAGAAGTTGTTAAGCTCACTGTTAACCAATTCTATAAAGATTTTGCCCTCGACCTGTCCTTTAATCAGGATGATTTTAAAGAAGCCGTAAAACCAGTATTTGAACGGTTGCGCCGCTACTGGTTGGAAGGGGTGTACGAAAGAGCCCGGACTCTTGGCTTTGCCAGCAGTTCAGGTTGGCAGCTTGACGGGGTCCTGCTTCTGGGGGGCGGTTCTCAAACCCCGGGCCTGTCCGAGGTAATCGCCGGCCTGTGCCCCGGAGTACCTGTTATACGCCCCGCTACCCCTGATCTTTATGTAATTAAAGGTCTGGCGCGCTGGCCTGAGTACGCCCCGACCGGACACATGAAACTTAAAACCATATATCCCTTTCGCTTTTACCGGGAGCAAAAATCAAACTCCGGTAATCAGCTGGAGGAAATACCATTCGATTCCGCCCACCTGGAATTGGATTTCACCGGCCGCTATGAAATTGGCAGCCTCAATCCGGAATCACCTGATAATATATCTGAAGACGCAAAGCGCATAGCCTTTAGAGTGTATGAAGCTCCCGAAATAGAGCCTCAGCTTGAATTGGAGCGTTTTATGGACCAGGAACCGGTGCTGGAGCTGGACATAGGAGAACCGGAATTGAAGGGCCCGCTTACCATCTATCTAAACCTGGCCGATGCCTGCCTGGAGCTTGATAACAATAACCTGATAAGCAAAGATCTGCCCCAGGAAGACGATATTCTTCATAAAGCGCGGATGAAGCAGCGGGCTGCCTATGACCTGGTGGCGGCTTACAAATTTATGGATGAAATGCTGGCTGAAGACTATGCCCAGCAGTTGGAAAATTACGGAGTAGATGACAGCCAGACTACGCTCTACAGAATCCTCGCCCTGATGAAGCTTTATGGAGACAAATAAACCTAAGATTTACCACGCAGCCAGGACAACCAGCTTTTCCCCCGCCCCTGTTCAGCCTTCCACAGTTGGAGAAACTCCTCAATTTTTTTCTCACGTTCCTGGTTGCGCACCTCGATTTTACTTTCCAGGCGCTCTACTCTTTCCTCCAGGCGGCGGTTGCCTTCCAGCAATTCTTCGTTTTGCTCCAAAATGCGGCTGGTGACCGTAAGTATTTCCAGGGCCTCGGGATTGGCGGGGCGATGGGCGGCCTGCAGGCCAGTCTCTGAATTCTCTTCATTGTTTTCCAGGGCCAGTTTTATAGCCGTAGTGTTTAAACCCTTATTTTTCAAAGCCAAAACCAGTTTTAAAGTATCCAGATCCGATTCTGTGTAAAGACGGTCGCTGCGTTCGTTTCTTTTAATCTTGAGCTTCAGAACGTTTTCCAGGTAGCGCAGGGTATGTTGTTCAATACCCAGTATTTCTGCCACCTCACTAATTTTAAAAAATCTTTCGGCCATGGTTATCACCTTTCTCCTCGCCGGTTCATAAATTGTTATCAGGTGAGGCAATAAAGTTAAAATCCGGTCACTACAGTAATCTGAACTTAATAACTTTTTATCAGGACTCCCGGTTTACGCTGCAGCTCACATGGCCTTCGCAATCTGACAACGAACTTTATTGTGAACCTTTACTTTCCCTTCTCAATCTATATGCTCATACTAAAAATATATGAGCAGGGTCGCTCGCTTGCCATCGAACGGCCTTTTTTTTATGCACTTTTCTGGCCTGCCAATTTCTCCTCATTTCGATTTTATTGAACCGGCTTAAAGGAATCTTGACGACGGCGTTGAATTAAGAAAGTTGTGAAACAATTAACTATCACAGGAAAGGGGTGAATAGAAGGTTAATAATTAGATTTATAAAAGTATTGGTAGGAGGGGAAATATGTCGTCTAATGGATCTAAAATGGATTTAGTAACAGTCAATATCAACGATACGACTTCAAACGCAGGATGCCTGGGCTTAATGGGTTTTGGCCTAACTACGGTACTGCTCAACATTCACAATGCAGGCTTTTTTCCGCTGAGTACCATGATCTTGGGCATGGGTATTTTTATGGGCGGCTTTGCTCAGATCATCACCGGGATAATGGAATGGAAAAAGAATAACACTTTCGGCACCGTTGCATTCACTTCTTATGGATTTTTCTGGCTTTCACTGGTATTTATCTGGTTAATGCCTGCCCTGGGCAAGGTTCAGGCTCCCTCTGGCGGTGCAATGGCAGCCTATTTCTTTATGTGGGGATTATTTACCTTTGTTATGTTCATTGGAACACTCAAGGCTAACAGAGCCCTTCAGGTTGTTTTCCTTTCCCTAGCTGTGCTTTTCTTCTTACTCTGTGCTGAAAATGCCGGAGTTGAAGTTGGTCACTTCCTTGGATATGAAGGCATCTTCTGCGGCCTTTCCGCCGTTTATACCGCGCTGGCCCAGGTTCTAAATGAAATGTACGGCAAAGTTGTATGGCCCATAGGACCGGTAGGCGGAAGCAGCCACTAGTATTAATGTTAAATAAATGACTATGCTGGAGCAGTTGTAAAGCTGCTCCTAAGTCTGGTCAAGCCATATATGACGATGGTAAAAAATAAACCCGCTCGAAGTAGTATTGATAAGCTCTTCAAAGCGGGTTTATTCTTTGCTCTTTCGGTAGGCTCCAATATCAGTTAAATAATTTTTTATAATAGTCGTTCAAAATGCTTTCCCCGTACCCATCTCCGGGAACCGCCCAGCGCCCGTTTAAATCAATCCACTTGGGGCTGACACCCTTCTTGACCAGGGTATAGCGAGGATCTACGATGCTCTTGCCAGCCGGCAGCGGAGCGGTGCAGGCGTAGGCGTACAAGTGTTGAATCTGGGCCTCCACCCCATCAGCCGGGGTCCTAAAGAAAGCGCCATGCATTCCAACCTGAAAACTCACCCGTATAGGGTCGGCTCCATGCAGGTCCTCTTCACCAGTGGCCACGGCTCCCGTAGCCGACAGCCCGCAGTAGTTGTTTTGTTCAGGTACCACCAGCCCGCCATACTTCCACCATCCAGTCTCTTTGGCTGCCTGGCAAAAAGCGATGTCTCCCCTTATACCATACTCTCTCCCGATGCTTATGTACAGGTCGGCCAGATCAGGGGCGAACGGATTGTTTTTAAGCTGTAGAGCGCGCAGCTGGTCGGCGGTGGCTACCGGGTCCCCTAAAATAGTTGTATCTACTAAAGTATCAACGGGCGGCGGAGTTTGCGAAGTACCAGTCCTGCTTATTAAAACCTGGCTGTTTGGGGCATCCCAGGTTACATTGGCGCCCAGCCCGGTGCTGATCGCGGCCAGGGGAACCATGGTGCGCCCGCCGATTATCTTGGGAGTTACATCGCTAAACAATTCCCGGTCATCGATAAAAACGCGAATAAGCGAAGTACCAGAGCTCTGCCAGTCTACTGTCTGAATTGGCCCTTTGGTGCTGATGAGAACTTTTCTACCATTGGGCAACCACTTTACGTCTGCGCCCAGTCCCGCGCTGATAGCGGCCACCGGCACCAGGGTTCGCCCGTTTTCAATGATGGGAGTTACGTCAGAATATAGTTCCTGACCGTCAATAAATATTCTTATAGTCCGGCCTGCTGCAACCGGCCCTATTCCCATAATCCCAATTGCAATGCAAAGTAGCAGGACAATTAATAACCTTCTGGTCTTATTCATTGCATTATGTCTGTTCGTCAAAAGCCCACCCCCGAATTATGTAACCATTTGCATTTCCACTTTAATAAATTCTTGTTAATAAGCCCAATTCCTGCTTTTCGTTAAACCCGGATGCGTTCCGGGTTCAAAATTTGGGCCGCTGCATGAGCTGGTTCTTCAGAAAGCCTACTTATATTATCGTAATCTTCATTATTCGTCAGTATAGGAAAAAAATATTGGGAATTGGGAACCACAACCAGACAAGTTTTTTGGCCTCCATGGAGTATCTTATAAATGTACTCTTTTTTTCCGTTTCGGAGGTCTTTAGAATGGCTAAACTATGGCACTTTTCGACATTAATAGGGCGTATCCCCACTCTGGGCTGTATTTTTTGCGCAGCCCTAATTTATCTGTTTCACCCCTGGAATGAGCTTACTGTCAGGTTGGATCTCAACCTGCTGGCCATCTTTTCCTTGCTGGGGCTGACTGCCCTGTTTATCCTTATGCAAATTCTAAAAGGGGACAAGCTCACGCCCATTATTAACCTGCCTTTCATCCGAAAGAAAACTGAGGATGCACCCCTTCCCGGTACAATCAGCCGGGGTAATGTTCAAATAAGCCCCGCTCCATACAATTTAAAGAAAAGACCGTCCCTTTATCACGCCCTGGTTTTAGAAAACATACCGGAAAGCGTGGTTATACTGGATAAAAATGATCACCTGGTGTATGCCAATCACAAGGCCCATGAAATCTACGATTTAGAAAGAAAAGGAAGCCAGGAGCTGCCTATGTACCATGCGTTCGGCATGAGCGAAAGCCTGGTCCAAGAGATCAAAGAAGAACTGGCCTCCGGACATTCCTGGCAGGGAGAACTGCAGCTGCAATTGGACGGACGCCGGAAGACCTTTATGCACCGCGTAGCGGGATGCGACAAAAAGCTGGGGTATGATACGGTAATGATAATCTCCACAGATATCAGTGAATCAGTGGACAATCGGGAAAGGGCGGAAATAGCCGATTACTCCCAAACCCAGTTTCTGGCCAATATCAGTCATGAAATACGCACTCCGCTTATCGGCGTTCTGGGTTCGGTAAGCCTCCTGGAACAGAGCCGCCTGGACCAACAGCAAATGGAGAACGTAGCCGTAATTCAAGAATGCGGCGAGCACCTGCTGCGTATCATCAACGATATACTGGATGTGTCCAAGATCGAATTGGGCATGGAAAGCCTGGACTACTCCCCCTGTTATTTGCAGGATGTCTTCAACCGGGTTATGTCTACGGTCGAGCCCCTGGCCAGGGAGAAAGGGCTTTATATTACAGCAGAGATCGAAGGGTCAAAGAAACAGCTCATATTAACCGACAACGTCAAACTGCGCCAGATCCTTCTCAATATCTTAAACAATGCCATCAAGTTCACGATTCAGGGCGGCATTCATATCAGGGCTCAGATCGAAAGCCAGGATGCCCGGGAATACCTGGTTGCCAGCATTGCCGACACCGGTATCGGGATAGGAAGAGATAAAATTGACAGCATTTTTGATCCCTTTACCCAGGCGGATGGTTCCTCTTCCCGGCACTATGGCGGAACCGGTCTCGGTCTATATGTATGTCAAAAACAGGTTGAATTGATGAATGGGACAATATGGCTGGAAAGCGAAATGGGACTGGGGACGGTTTTTCATATACGGATTCCGGTAGGAATTCATAACGAAAGCGCTCCATCTGACGGCCATACCCAACCGGAACCCCTCTTGAGCCAGGGGGGCAACAACCTGCTCGCCTTAAATCCTGTACAAGTACTGCTGGTTGAAGATAATCGTGTTAACCGGCGCATTGTATCACAGATGCTTACCAATTATGGCTTCGAAGTTACCAGCGCCCAGCACGGGCTGGAGTGTCTGCGTCTGATGCAAGACCGCAACTTTGATATAGTTTTGATGGACATGCAGATGCCGGTAATGGACGGCTATGATGCCACCCGCCATATAAGTCAGGACCCCGACTTGAGCCAGGTTCCGGTTATAGCGATGACCGCCCATGCACTGGCCGGAGACCGGGAAAAATGCTTTCAATGCGGGTGTTGCGACTTTATTGCCAAACCCTTTCAAACCGAGGAATTGATAGCGGTTATTAATAGAAACCTGATGAGCGGTCGGAAGGCCCATGCAGTCTTGGAAGTGCCCTATGAACAGCTTGTGAACGACCTGATGCCAGAGTTTATTGATTCTTTGAACGAAAACATACAGGAGCTGCATAAGGCTTTGGAAAGCGGCGATCTTGAAGCGATTCAGAATATCAGCCATGATATCAAAGGATCAGCAGGCTTATACGGGTTTAAACGGATCTCGGAACTGGCCGCTCTCATAGAGGCAGCCGCACGGGAAGCCTGCCTGCCCAGGGTGCGCATTCTTGCCGCCAACCTCAGCCACGTTTATGAAGAGCTGTACAGCCAGGTCTCCTGACCTGCCAGACCGTCGACGAAAGCGAATTCGCAGCTCTTTGCCGTCCTGGCTCGGCGGCTCTTTGGCATCCTGCCACCGCCGCACTAGGTCGTCCATGAATGTCGCTGCACTAGCCCGTCTGTGGGCGTCGTTTGCGTTACTCTACAGTCCTGCTCAATCAACGTACTAGTGTACGCCTCAATCGCAGGACTATCTCCCGCCTTGCTCGTCCTATTTATTTTCGAGCGAAGTGAGTGAAATCGTGGTGCTGGAAAGTGCTTCTCTCCCGTCGCTCGCCCTGGCGGCCAGACATTCTTGACAGGCATTGTTCATGGGAGTATTATTTAGCCAGCGTAAAGCCAGACTATTCTGACTATTTGCCTATTATTTGGGACTACGGATGCTCCAACTACAGCTGCCCGGGGAGAGGAGAAGTTATGGCCATTGCAATTGTAACAGATAGTACCGCCAATATACCGGCCGGTCTCATTGAAAAGTACGATATAAAGATTGTACCTCTCAATATTCAAATCAAGGATAAAGTATATCGTGAAGGTATCGATATAAGCTGCCAGGACTATTACGAGCTATTGAGGCGCGAACCTGTTTTCCCCAAGACTTCCCAACCTTCGGCGGGCGATTTCCTCAATGTCTTTGAATCATACCCTGGCGACTGTGAAATACTGGTTATTACCATATCATCGAACCTATCCGGCACCCTGCAATCGGCTGCAACAGCCGCCTCCATGGCACAGGCATCGCAGCGGATAGCCCTCGTCGACTCGGAAAGCACAACCATTGGTCAGGGCTTCCTGATCGCCCAGGCCGGTAAGATGATGGAAAAGGGCAGTTCGCTGGATGATATTGAAGTTGAACTGGAGCGGATCAAACAGAACAACCGGCTGTTCTTCATCGTGGATAATCTAGAGCACCTGGCCCGTGGAGGGCGCATCAGTCAAATAAGCAAATACATTGGCACCATTCTGCGGATGAAGCCCATTCTCCACCTCCATCAGGGTAGAATTGAGCTTTTTGACAAGGTTCGGACATCATCCCGGGCTATAAACCGGATCTTGGGAGAAATGAAAAAGGACCTCAATAAAATACAGCAACTGGCTATCCTCCATGTATCCGCTTCCAGTGAAGCCCATCAGTTAAAACTTATGGTTGAAGAAATTTATCAGCAAGAAATAGAAATTTATGAGGCGACACCGGTGATAGGGACTCATGTCGGTCCTGGCACCATTGGCCTAGCTTACCATATGTAAGAATCTCATAAAGCTTATATTGGAAAACCCTCTGCAAATATGCAAAGGGTTTTTCTCATCATTTATGATCTTTTTTTACCAATTCCGGTATTACAAATTGGCGATCAGGGCATCGGCGAAGCCGGAGCATTTTACCTCACTGGCGCCTTCCATAAGGCGGGCAAAGTCATAGGTAACCACTTTGCTGGCAATGGACTTTTCCATGCTTTCTATAATCAAGTCGGCGGCCTCGTTCCAGCCCAGGTGGCGCAGCATCATTTCTCCGGATAGAATTACCGAGGAAGGATTTACTTTATCCAGCCCCGCATATTTGGGCGCCGTGCCATGAGTGGCTTCAAAAATGGCATGCCCGGTCAGATAGTTGATATTGGCACCGGGAGCGATCCCTATTCCGCCCACCTGAGCGGCCAGGGCATCTGAGGCATAATCCCCGTTCAGATTCAGGGTGGCCACCACATCAAACTCGGTGGGCCGGGTCAAAACCTGCTGCAGGAAGATGTCGGCGATGGCATCCTTTATGAGCAGCCTGCCCTGTTCCAACGCTTCTTTCTGAGCCTGATCGGCCGCTTTTTCACCCTGGGCTTCTTTGATCCGGTCGTATTCATCCCAGGTAAATACCTGGTCCTTAAATTTGGTCTCGGCCAGCTCATAACCCCAGTTTTTAAAAGCCCCTTCGGTATACTTCATGATATTGCCCTTGTGGACCAGGGTTACGCTCTTGCGCTTCATTCTTAAGGCCTCGACGATAGCCGCCTCGATGAGCCGCTTGCTGCCCTCTTCGGATACCGGTTTTATCCCAATACCTGAAGTTTCAGGAAACCGAATCTTGGATACCCCCAGCTCTTCCTGGAGGAAGGTGATAAGCTTCTTCGCCTCCGGGGACTGGGAGGGATATTCAATACCGGCGTAAATGTCTTCGGTGTTCTCCCTGAAAATAATCATGTCCACATCCTGGGGGCGTTTGACCGGTGATGGAACTCCAGGAAAATAGCGCACCGGACGGAGACACACATAGAGGTCCAGTTCCTGACGCAGAGCCACATTCAAGGAGCGTATTCCACCGCCGATCGGTGTAGTCAGGGGGCCTTTAATGGCTATGATATACTCCCTGATGACGTCCAGGGTCTCCTTGGGCAGCCATTCCCCGGTCAGTTTAAAGGCCTTTTCACCAGCCATTACTTCTTTCCAAACAATCGACTTGTTGCCCTGATAGGCCTTGTCTACAGCTGCATCCAGAACCCGGGAGGCCGCCGCCCAGATGTCGGGGCCGGTTCCATCCCCCTCGATAAAAGGTATAATCGGATGATCGGGGACCTTAAGGACTCCGTTTTCTACCACAATTTTTTCCCCAGTGATGTTGGCCAACTTCAATTTCCCCTTCCTATTTGGTTGCCCCGTTACCGGTAGGCAAATCTATTTTCGGTTTTTATTTTTTCGCTTGTACTCTTCGTATAAATACATCAGTTCTTTATCAAACAGAGAACGCTTTAGGCGTATGGACATGTCTCTAACCATGGGCAGCAAAATTTGAGCTTCCTCGTCGCTGAGATTCAGGCCATACTCTTTGTGGAACTTGGAAATAATCGCGGCGCCGCCGGAATGCTTTCCAATTACAATCTGCCTTTCAAGGCCGACTTCTTCAGGCGTAAATACCTCGTAGGTAAGCGGGTTTTTCAGCACTCCGTCGCCATGAATACCTGATTCATGGGCAAATATATTGGAGCCGGATATAGGTTTGCTGACTGGCAGGATGCGTCCCGAGGCCTGGGCAACATACTCAGCTACTTCCCTGAATATTGGCGTATTGGAGGATACATTGACGTTCATCAAGTGGCGGAGTCCCATAATAACTTCCTGAAGGCATGCATTACCAGCTCTCTCACCCAACCCGTTGACTGTAACCCCTACGTGGGTGGCGCCGGCATACACTCCGGAAAGGGCATTGGCGGTGGCCATGCCGAAATCGTTGTGGGTGTGCATCTCAATTTCCAAACCCACCGCGTCGATAAGGGTCCTGACATAGCGGAAGGTAGCCAATGGAGTCAGGATTCCCACCGTATCACAGAAGCGCAGGCGGTTGGCTCCCGAGTGCTTGGCAGTCAGGGCAAACTCGGTCAGGAATTCGGCGTTGGAACGGGAGGCGTCCTCGGCGTTTACCGATACGTAAAGACCGTTGTCCTTGGCGAATTTAACCGCGTCGCTCATCATTTTCAATACGTTTTCCCTGGTTGTTTGAAGTTTATGTTCGATGTGGATGTCGGAGGTTGAGATAGATATGGCAACGGCATCTACGCCGCAGTCGATCGACTCCTTAATATCACTTATCACCGCCCGGTTCCAGGCCATAATGCTAGCTTTTAAACCGAGGCCGACGATGGCTTTGATGCAGTCCTTTTCCGAGCCCCCCATAACCGGTATGCCTGCTTCAATCTGAGTTACTCCGATTTTATCCAAATATTTGGCGATCTGTATTTTTTCCTGGTTGGCGAATACGACCCCGGCGGTCTGTTCACCATCCCGCAAAGTGGTGTCAACTATATGAACCCTGGCACCTTCTTCTAAAAACCAATCCTTATTTTTGCCGGAATATGTCATTGCCTCACTTCCTCTCCCTGTCAAACACCGGTGTCTCTCCCCATAACACCAGTGTCGCTTACTGCTGAGCAAGTATCTCCTTGAGCAGCTGGTTCACCAGGGCCGGGTTGGCCTGGCCTTTGGTAGCCTTCATTATCTGGCCGATAAAGAACCCGAAGGCTTTTTCTTTTCCGTTCTGGTAGTCCTGGACCACCTTGGGGTTATCCTTCACGATCTGCTCGATCATCGGTTTTAAGGCATCCTGGTCGGAAATCTGCACCAGGCCCTTTTCTTTTACTATCTCCTCAGCGTCTTTGCCGGTAAAGAACATCTCTTCAAAAATACTCTTGGCCATCTTACCGCTTATGGTCCCCTCATCCAGAAGCTGAAGCATCTTCACCAGCTGCTGGGCCTTAACCCGGGACTGGGTTATCTCCATGTTGTTCTGGTTTAAAAGACGGTTCAATTCTCCCATCATCCAGTTGGCTATTACCTTGGGGTGATTGTACCCGGCCAGGCACTGGTCGAAAAAGGCCAGGTATTCCGGGCTCAAGGTTATAAGACCGGCGTCATAGGAGGGCAGTCCGTATTCTTCCACCAGCCGCTGCTGGGCCTGGTCGGGCAGTTCCGGCAGGTTCTCCTTTACCCTGGCCACCCACTCCCGGGCGATGCGTAAGGGGGGAAGATCCGGTTCCGGAAAATAGCGGTAATCATGGGCGTCTTCTTTGGAGCGCATGGACCGGGTGACCTGTTTGTCGTCATCCCAGGTACGGGTCTCCTGAATTATTTTTTCCCCGTCCTCAATAGCTTCAATCTGGCGGCGGACTTCATATTCAATCGCTTTCTCCAATGCCCGGAAGGAGTTCATATTTTTAATCTCAGCGCGGGTGCCGAATTCAGCCTGGCCAAAGGGCCGCACCGAAACATTGGCGTCACAACGCAGCGAGCCTTCTTGCATCTTGCAGTCAGATACCCCCACAAACAAAAGTATCGAACGAAGTTTCTCCATATAAGCACGCGCTTCCTGGGCACTGCGCATATCAGGCTCGGATACTATCTCCAAAAGGGGCACTCCGGAACGGTTTAAATCGACCAGGGAAAAGGGGGTCGAGGTTATATCGCCCTGGTGCACCAGTTTGCCGGCGTCTTCTTCCATATGGGCCCGGGTAATACCGATTCTCTTCTTGCCCTGGCCGGGCAGTTCGATATCCAGATAACCCTTTAAACAGATGGGCAGATCGAACTGCGAAATCTGGTAGGCCTTGGGCAAATCCGGGTAGAAATAATTCTTGCGGTCAAATTTGCTGAATTCGGCGATATCACAATTAAGAGCCAGGCCGGTCATAATAGCATATTCAACAACCTGCTGGTTTAACACCGGCAGCATGCCCGGAAAGCCCGAGCAGACCGGGCAGACATTGGTGTTGGGTTCCCCCCCGAAGCTGTTGGCGCAGGAGCAGAAGATCTTGCTCCTGGTTTTTAACTCCACATGTACTTCCAGGCCGATTACGGTTTCAAAATCCGGCATGCTATTTCACCCCCAACTGCGGCTGCATCTTATGAAAATCAGTGTGCTGTTCAAAGGCGTAGGCCGCCCGGAAGATGCTGCCTTCATCAAACGGTTTAGCAATCAGCTGCATCCCCACCGGAAGCCCGCCGGCCATACCGCAGGGTATGGACATTCCGGGCAGACCGGCCATATTGACGGGAACGGTGAGAATATCATTCATATAAAGGGTAAGCGGATCACCGATCTGCTCCCCTATCTTAAAGGCGGTGGTCGGAGCGGTGGGAGCCACAATGACATCATAATTCTCAAAGACCCGGCTGAAATCCTCATTGATCAGCCGTCTCACCTTCAAGGCCTTTAAATAATAAGCGTCATAGTACCCGGAGCTCAAAGCATAGGTGCCCAGCATAATGCGGCGTTTCACCTCATCGCCAAAGCCCTTAGCCCGGCTAAAGGAGAACATATCGACCACATTGTCGGCGGAAAAATCGCGCAGCCCGTATCTTACCCCGTCATAGCGGGCCAGGTTGGCGCTGGCTTCGGCGGTTGCCACCAGGTAGTAGGCGG
>JBDKUE010000014.1:0-17706 GCA_039679855.1 Syntrophomonas sp. | reverse complement strand
AGGACCAAAATAAAAATGGAGATGCTGAAAAGCCTGCGTTTTCGAGCGTGGCTCATACAAATCTCCTATCCCCATGTTACTGTGAAAAATTATAGCAGATTTTATATGCAAAATCATTATCATCTTTAGGACTTGCTCAAAATCCGGGCTATGGTCCCTAGTAGTCTGTTAATTCTAATCGTCTTTTCTTTCGATCCTGGCCCCTATGCCCTGCAGTTTTAGATGAATGTTTTCATAGCCGCGATCGATGTGGTATATCCGGCAGATTTCGGTTTCTCCTTCGGCATATAGTCCGGCAATTATCAATGCTGCGCCAGCCCTCAAATCAGTTGCTTCCAATACCGCACCCTCCAGGTGGTTTTTGCCTTTGATTATAGCCGCCCGGCCTTCAATTTTAATCTGGGCACCCATCCTTCTCAGCTCTTGAACATGCATAAAACGGTTTTCGAAAATAGTCTCAACAATCATGCTGGTACCCGGCACCGTAGCCAGCAAAGACATCATTTGCGCCTGCATATCAGTAGGAAAACCGGGATAGGGCATGGTTTTTAAATCAATGGGGCTGAGTGTGTTCTTACCGGCCACCCTCACTCCGGTTTGGTAGGCCAGTGTTTCCAGTCCCATTTCTCTTAGTTTCAAAATAATTGGTTGGAGATGTTCAATAATAACATTCTCTATGAATACATCCCCCCGACCAATTGCAGCAGCCGCCATAAAAGTCCCGGCCTCAATTCGATCGGGAATAATCTTATAATCCACTCCATGCAGCCTGCTGACCCCTTCAACCCGAACGGTATCAAGACCTGCCCCCCGCACCCTGGCACCCATACGGTTTAAAAAATTCTGCAGATCGATGATTTCCGGCTCCCGGGCGGCATTACGAATTACGGTTTGCCCCGGTGCCGACACAGCAGCCATAATGATATTCTCGGTGGCGCCAACGCTGGGAATGTCCAGAAGAATTTCCTTTCCAGCTGTTGGGGTACCTTTTCCCTCCATAAAACCGAATTCTTCACTGATGTTATATCCGAGATCACGGAATCCTTTCAGGTGCAGATCCATCGGACGGCTTCCTATAGCACACCCACCCGGATAGGCCACCCGGGCATTTTTGAATCGAGATAACAGAGGACCCATAACTAAATTAGAAGCCCTCATCTTTCGCGAAATACGCTCCGGTAATTCAACCGCGTTGACATCCCGGGCATCAATAATCAATTCATCAGCTTCCCTTTTTACCCGTGCTCCCAAAAGACGCAGTACTTCTGCCATAACCGTAACGTCTTCCAGGTCAGGCACTCCAGATAAGTGAACCTCACTCGGGCACATAAGGCAAGCTGCCATAATGGGGAGTGCCGCGTTTTTCGAACCACTGACCCGCACCTGGCCTTTTAAAGGATAAGCTCCCTGGATAACGAGGCTTCCCAAAACCTACACCCCCGCCTTTAACAGGCTTTTACCGGATTCCCTGCCAGCTTCTCCAACAGGCTGTTCCCCAATCTCCATACATCTCCAGCCCCCATGGTAATCAACAAATCACCCGGCTGCAGGATCTGCAGCAAATGCTCCTCCATAGCCGACAGATCCGGGTAAAAGCTGCATTGGCCTCCTGCCTGACAGGCAGCCCGGGCAACCAGATTTCCATCTATTCCGGGAATAGGATTTTCTGATGCCGCATATATTTCAGTAACCAGGCAGATATCGGCTCCGGATAAGGCTTCTCCCAACTGGGTACCCAGGCTTTTGGTACGGGTATAGCGGTGGGGTTGAAAAGCTACTATAAGACGGCCCGAATGAATGCTGCGAGCCGCATCTATGGTAGCCTTGATTTCGGTAGGATGGTGGGCATAATCGTCAACAATCTCTACCTGCCGGGTTGTTCCTATGTATTGAAAACGCCTTTTAGCACCGACAAAATTATTTAACCCCCTGCATGCGGCATCAAATTCCACACCCAGTTCCATCACCGTGGTCAGAGCTGCAATTGCATTTAAGGCATTATGCTTTCCTGGAACACCCAACTGCACCTTTCCCAGCAGGGCTCCCTGATGGTGCATGAAAAACTGCGAGCCACCTTTGACCGCCTGCCAATCGCTGAAGCAATAATCGTTATCAGGACTTTCTCCATACATGAGTGTACGGACCGGGCAGGCCGGTTTGATATTTTTTATACAGGGATCCTCTCCATACAATACCGCAAAGCCTTCGGAGCTAACACCGCATAAAAACTGTTCAAAAGCCAGTTCTATGTTGTGCATACTCTTGTAGTAATCAAGATGGTCATCTTCAATATTGGTTACAACTGCAATATAGGGTCTAAGCTCCAAAAACGAGGCATCACTTTCATCGGCCTCCACGACCGCGTAGGGACTCTTTCCGACTTTGGCGTTTATACCGCTTTCCTTCAGCTCGCCGCCGACGATGAAGGTTGGATCAAGTCCACATTGCTCCATAATGCTGTATATCATTGAAGTTGTAGTAGTTTTTCCATGGGCGCCGGCTACAGCGATTCCTTTACCGCTGTTTACCAGCTCGGCCAGCATCTGTCCCCTCTTCATGATCGGGATATTGTATTGAATAGCCTTTACCAACTCCGGGTTGTCAGGAGGTATCGCTGAAGAAATTACCACCAGATTAATCCCTTCTTTAATATTAGAGGCAGAATGTCCCTGATAAAGCTCAATCCCAAGTTCCTCTAGCCTGTCGGTAACGGCGTTTTTCTGCAAATCGGAACCACTCACCTTGAAGCCCCGGATGGCCAACACCCGTGCAATTCCGCTCATTCCTGCTCCTGCAATGCCTACCATATGCACCCATAATCCTGGTGTGACGGGCATTACCTCATCTCCTTCTCCATCAATTCATCCTCCTGATTACACCTTATTGTATGCGCGAATAATATAAGTGGTTACATCCCAGGCCCGGTCTTAAGGACCAAGCAAGGCATCCAAGATGTCATCCAGGGCCTGTGGTTTAGCCTGTTTCCGCATATTTACAGCCATCTCCTGCAACAGGGCAGGGTTTTGGCGCATAGACTCCACCTTTTTATAGAGAGTATCCCCATCCAGGAACTCATCAATAATCATTTCAACAGCCTTTTTGTTAAGCAAAGCCCGGGCGTTATACTCCTGATGGTTGTCCGCCGCATAGGGATAGGGGATCAAAACAGCAGGCAACCCAAGCAGAGCCAGCTCGCTCAGTGTACCGGCCCCAGCCCTGCAAATAGCCAGGTTTGCTACTTGAAAAGCCTCTTCTATATTATACATATAAGGAAGCAGGTGAAGGACTAGTTTCATATCCTTTTGGTCTAACCGGGCATCAAGCTTTTCCTTAATTTCTTTATAATTGTTTTCACCAGTTATCCAGATTACCTGCAGGGCTTCCTTGCGCGACCGGGCCACCAGATCCAGCATGGCATTATTTATGCTCATAGCTCCACGACTGCCCCCAAAAGCTAATATGGTAAACAGGCCGCTCTCGAAATTGGACGACTTCTTCATACGGCCCTGGTAGATGTCCAAAATCTCTTTTCTCACCGGCATTCCGGGCACCATAATAGAACGAGCTTTTAAATACTGACGGGCCTCTTCAAAATTGAGCATAACACAATCAACCCGGGTAGACAGCCGACGGTTGGCCAATCCCGGTATGGCGTTTTGTTCGTGAATGAAAGTTCGGCAGGACGGGATAAAGGTTGCTGCCAGGACTACGGGAAAAGATACATATCCGCCGGTTCCCACTACGATGTCCGGTTGAAAATCCTTGATAATGCTCCATCCTTGAAAAATACTCAAGGGGAACTTGGCAAGATCCTTCGAAGCTCTAAGGAAAGATGAACGATTGATGCCTTTGATATCTACCTTGGCAAATCTCAACCCGGTTTTGGGTACGATAGAACTTTCCAAACCGTCGGCAGTTCCCACATAGAGTATTTCGACTCCGGGAATTCGCTGCTTAAGCCCCTGGGCAATGGCTAAGGCGGGGTAAATATGACCTCCGGTTCCCCCTCCGCTTAGAATTACTCTCATCTCAAGCCTCCTTGTAAGGCAATCTCATAAAGGCTTTTTAACGCTGTCTTCTCTTCAGCGCCCCGTGCTGAACCGGGAGATATTTAATAAAAGCCCTACCCCGGAAAGGGTAATAAACAATGAAGAACCGCCGTAGCTTATAAACGGCAGAGTTATTCCGGTTACCGGCAGACATCCCGCCACTACACCTATATTGATCGCTGCCTGGAAGACAATAGAGGTTGTTATTCCGGCTGCCAGAAGATGGCCAAAGGTGTCAGGTGCGTTCATAGCAATTTTATATCCCCTCCAGGCAAAGAGCAAAAACAGGGAAATCACCAGAGCCACTCCAATAAAGCCCAATTCTTCACCCAGGATGGCAAAGATAAAATCGGTGTGCTGCTCAGGCAGGTAAAAATACTTTTGCCGGCTGCGGCCCAGGCCCATCCCAAACAGACCTCCCGAGCCCAGGGCATAGAGTGATTGTATCGTTTGAAAACCGATATCTTTAGGGTATTTCCACGGGTCCAAAAAAGCCACTACTCTCTGAAATCGGTAAGGAGCGGCAATTATAGCCACTACTACTGCTGATACACCGGCCAAACCGATACCACCCAGATGTGACCACCTGGCGCCTGCCACCATGAGCATAAAAAATCCGGTGCCGGCTATAACAAAGGAAGTGCCCAAATCAGGTTGAGCCAGAACCAGGCCGCATATCAGAGCTAAAATGGCCATTATGGGAAGCACCCCGTTTTTGAACGACCGAATATCATCCATTTTGATTTCGAGAACTTTAGCCAGGAAAAGAGCCATGCATATCTTGGCCAACTCGGAAGGTGAAAATCCATAGGTTCCAATACCCAGCCAGCGCGTGGAGCCTCCGGCACCTATACCCAACGGGGTGTGAATCAGAACCAGACAGACAATAGCCACCACGATAGCCGGTACAGCCAATTTCTTCAGTTTGGCGTAATTAAATTTCATAATGATTATCATGGAGAGTAACCCAAGGAAGGCCCACTGAAGCTGTTTTTTAAAATAGTAAAATGTATTGTGCTGCTCAACATCCGCAGTAATCGAACTAGAGCTAAACACCATAATAAGACCGACTCCGAGTAAGGCCAGTGTAGCAAGGAATAATATGAAGTCTGGTGGTCCCTTCTTTAACCTCATCCGGGTCCTCCTTAACTAGCACGTTAACCAGCCCTGGTTAAATCTCGCACCAGCTGGCAAAACAGATCACCCCGTTGTTCGTAGTTATCAAACATATCCCAGCTGGCGCAGGCCGGCGACAGCATGACCACATCACCTTCTTGCGCTAATACTGCTGCCGTCTGTACGACTGTGGAGAAATCCGTTACCATATGTATATTCGCAAAGCCGGTCTTCATTACTGCCGCGCGAATCTCCTCACTGGATTCTCCGATAAGGATCAACTCTTTGACATGCTGTTTTATAACCCTGGCCAGTTCGTCAAATTGGGAGCCTTTGTTTCTCCCTCCGGCAATGAGAATCACCTTTTGAGAAAAAGACTCTAAGGCCTTAATGGCCGAATCGGGATTGGTCGCCTTGGAATCATTGATGTATAAAACACCTCCCGGTGTGCTAATCTCCTCCATCCGATGCCTAACTCCGGAAAAGGTCTTGATTGCCTCCGCTATGTCTTTTGTCCTCACTCCCGCTAAAAAGGCCAGAAGTGATCCGCAAAGGAGGTTTTCCTCGTTGTGTCGGCCTCGAAGTCTGCTTTGCTCCAGTTTCACAACCGGCAGCTTCTTGCCTTTCCAGGCTATTTCGATGGTGCCCTCATTGATATAGGCACCTTCTTCCAAAACACGCTGGTTGGAGAAAAACACGGTCCGACCCGGACAGGACTGAGCAAGACTGCTGACCAGAGGATCTTCGGCATTCAGAACACAATAATCACCAGCAGTTTGGTTTTTAAATATATTGGCTTTGGCTTTTACATAGCTATCCATGGTCTTATGACGGTCCAGGTGGTCGGGAGTAATATTTATGATCCCGCAAAGATGTGGTCTAAATTCGCCAATGGTTTCCAATTGAAAACTTGACAACTCCAGGGCGATTATTCCCTGCTCCAGCGTTTCAACCATGGAAGTTACTGCTGTGCCTATGTTCCCGGCGGCGGCCGTTGGTATTCCCCCCGCTTTAAAAATATGTTCCAAAAGGGCGATTGTAGTAGTCTTGCCATTGGTGCCGGTAACCGCACAAAATTCGAGCTTCTCCGGTTTTAACCAGTAGGCCAGTTCAACCTCCCCCACAACCGGCACGCCCTTAGCAAACGCCTGCTGGAAAGGAGGTATCTGCAGGGGGATGCCCGGACTGGCTACAACCAGATCGAATTGCTCCGGGCCAACTTCAGGATAGCCTCCGGCCGCAACTACAGCCCCCTGCTCCTTTAGCTCCTGCACCTTGGCCCCCACTTCTTTTTCTGTCTTGCGATCACATATGACAACCCGAGCGTTTTGCTTGACTAGGCTTTTTGCCGCAGCAACTCCACTGCGGGCTATTCCCACTACCAGAACCCTTTTGCCTGATAAATTCAAAGAAATTCACATCCCATCAACAAGCCTGATATACTGTTAATAATTAACCTAAATGTCTGAATCCTAATAATCCAATTACCGTAAATATAAAAGACATCGTCCAAAAAAAATATACTACTTTAGTCTCCGGCCACCCGCGCAGTTCATAATGGTGGTGCAAGGGCGCCATCAATAGTATTCTCTTACCGGTGGTTTGATACGACACCACCTGGGCAGCAACACTTAAGGTTTCCAGGACATATACCCCGCCTATTATCACCAGGGCGATTTCCGCCTGGCACATGGCAGCCACTGCCGCAACCCCGCCGCCTATTGCCATTGATCCAGTATCGCCCATAAAAACTCGAGCTGGATGGCGGTTAAAAACCAGGAAACCCAAACAGGCGCCCGCCAGGGAACCGCAGAAAATCGTCAGATTGTAGTGCTTGGTCATGAGGCATATTATTCCAAGGGCTACAATAACAAAAAAGGTCACCCCGGCTGCCAGTCCGTCCAGCCCATCAGTGAGATTAACCCCGTTGGTAGACCCCATCAAAACGCATATGAGAAAAGGTATATATAATAAGCCCAAATCGTAAACCGTGCCGGCGAAAGGGAGCACAATCTGAGGTTGGCGGTGAAAATACCACAATAGCAGGAGGGCCAGCACCAAACCTATAATAAGCTGCAAAACCAATTTGTCACGGGCTCGTAAGCCCAGTGAACGCTTTAATACAACCTTTATGTAATCATCCCAAAATCCAATCGCCCCACAGGCCACCAACACCAGAACCGCCGTCAAAACTTCGGCGCTCGCCCCAGCCATGATAAAACTGGCCACCATCACTGCAGTTATAATTATCACCCCGCCCATGGTGGGCGTTCCGGCTTTAGCGTAGTGCCTTTGCGGACCTTCAGCCCTGATATTCTGACCCACTTTAAGGCGGGTCAAAAAAGGAATCATAAAGGGGCTCATAGCCAATGAAATTAAAACCGCAATACCCCCGGCAACCAGGGCATTAGTTATATATCCATGCAAAGGAGTGTTCCCCCTGTTAAATTAATCTTGGGAAAGCGTTTATTTCCCTGATCAGTCTGTTTTTTCTTCCAGTCCTTTTATCAAAGTCTCCATCTCCATACCCCTCGAAGCCTTGAATAACACCTTGTCTTGCGGATTAATAACCTGCTTAAGATAATCCAGGACGTCCGCTTTGGACAGAAAATGATGTACTTTGTTCTCCGGTAGACCGTATTCACGTGCCCCTGCCGCTATATAAGCAGCTCTTTCGCCAACGGCTACCAGTATATCCACCTTGCAGGCGGCAGCCCGGCGGCCAACCTCCTGATGTCCTTCCTGTTCTGAATCCCCTAGCTCAAACATATCTCCCAAAACAGCTATATATTTGCCCGGAGCAGCGGTCTCTAACCCGCATTCCAGTGCTGCTATCATCGACAGAGGATTGGCATTATAGGTGTCATCTATTATCACTCCGCCTGCCTGGTTGCGCTTCAGGTTTAAGCGTCTATCTCCAGGAACGTATTTTAAGAGTTGTTCCTGGCATTTGTCAAGTCCCACGCCCATAAGAGCCGCCACCGCCACAGCCGCAACCGCATTCCCCGCCAGTCTCCGGGAGGGAAGCGGGCAATAGATGATCTCCCTTTTGTCGAACATAATGGCTTCGATATCTATACCTTCTTTATTGTAGCCTACCGATAATATTCGTAAATCGCAGGAAGGGTTATGACCAAAATAAAATTTCTTTACGGGATAGTTCCGGCTTGTCTCCACCAGCACCGGGTTGTCACCGTTGATTAAGGCCAGGCCCCCTTCCTCAATCTCTTCCAGGATCTCGCATTTAGCCCTGGCTATATTTTCGATGGTGCCCAGTGTTTCAAGGTGCACTGGTTCAACATTGGTTATCACTGCGTAGTTGGGCCTGGCAATCCGGGCTAATCTTCTAATCTCACCCAATCCCCGCATGGCCATCTCCACTACCGCAGCTTGATGTTCGGAACCAATACTTAAAAGACTCAGCGGTAGACCGATATCATTGTTATAATTGCCGCTGCTTTTAAATGTAGAAAAGGAACCCTCCAGACAAAGCGCTACCAGTTCTTTGGTGTTGGTCTTGCCCACACTTCCGGTCACCCCGACAACGGGAATGGAAAGGTGCTTGCGGTAGTCGGAAGCCAGATCTTGAAGAGCCTGTACAGTATCTGCCACCTTGATTATGCCCCGGTCCGGCCATGTGGATGGGGCTTTAGACGCACCAGTTATGCATACCGCGGCGGCTCCAGCCGCAAAAGCCTGCTCCAGGTAGTCGTGCCCGTCAAAACGTTCTCCGGAAAGTGCGAAAAAAACAGCATTCGGAGGTATCCGTCGCGAATCCGTACTGATTGCCTCAATAAGCAGTTCGGGATTTCCCTGCAGCAAAACGCCGCCCAATGAAGAGCATATGTATTGCAGGCTTAGTTTCATGCTTGTTCCTTGCCTTTCAAAAACTCGGCAGCAACCAGTCTATCATCAAAATCAAGGACCTGTCCCTTAACCAGTTGGTAGGTTTCATGCCCTTTACCGGCAATAACCACCAGGTCCCCCGGGCGAGCCAGATGGATAGCATGACGTATGGCCTCCCGCCTGTCTACAATTATTGCATAGCGTGAATCTTTGACTTTCTGTACACCCGGTACGATGTCGTTTATGATATCCTGTGGTTCTTCACTGCGGGGATTGTCAGAGGTTACAATGGTAAAATCACTGTACCGGGCGGCTATTTCGCCCATCAGGGGCCTTTTACCGCGGTCGCGATCACCTCCGCAGCCAAAAACGGTTATAAGGCGATGCTCCAGAATACCCCGGGCGGTTTTTAATATGTTTTCCAAGCCATCAGGAGTATGGGCGTAGTCAACCACTACCGTAAAGTCCTGTCCACACTGCACCTGTTCGAATCGACCGGGAACCCCGTCTACTTGAGCTAGAGCAGATTGAATGGTTTCAACTGCAATCCCTTCAGTAAGGGCAAACGCAATAGCAGCCAGGGCGTTATAAACGCTGAAAAGCCCAATAAGCTTCATCTGTATCTTAAAAGTACCGCCTGGATAAACCACCGTAAAGTCACTTCCCTTAAGGGTTACGTGAACATCCTGCGCCATAATCCGAGCTTCTTTCTCTATTCCATAGCTTACCGCCGTTGATCCGGCCTGGTCCAGAAATGCTTGGGCATACTCATCGTCCCCGTTTATTATACTGAAATTTTCCGGACATGTTTCCAGGTTTTTAAAAAGCTTCAGTTTGGCGTTGCAGTAAGCCTCCATGGTTTCATGCAAATCCAGGTGATCCTGAGTAAGATTGGTGAACACCGCCACGTTAAAATCCAGGGCATTTACTCGATCCAGAACCAGGGCATGAGAGGAGACCTCCATAACCACATATCCAGCTTGCTGTTCCTGGCAGACCTTTAAAAAAGCGTCAATATCCGGAGCTTCCGGTGTAGTATGGCCCAAATCGAAGCTTTTGTCCTCCACCCGGGCATAAAGAGTTCCTAGTATACCAGCCTTCTTGCCAGCTTCCTCTAAAATGGCCTTGATAAGATGGGTGGTAGTGGTCTTACCATTGGTCCCGGTTACACCAATCAACCTTAGCTGCTGTGATGGGTGCTGGTAAAAGTTGCCCGCCATGCGGGCTAAGGCCGCCCGGCTGTCGTTGCACAGGGCTATCGGTAGATCGCAATCAACGGCTTCCTTCTCGACCAGAATTGCCGCTGCCCCTTTCCCCCGGGCATCCTCGATATATAAATGACCGTTGGTCTTGAAACCGGAAATACACACAAATAAAAATCCTGGTTTAACCTGGCGTGAGTCATAGGCAATCCCGTAGATTTCGGGGTCTCCTGGAACTCCAATCCTGGAGTGGACCACTCCCTCTAGAACTTCACTGAGTCTCATCCGCATCCTCCTTCCGGTTCCAAGTATTAGAACACTTAAGTCCGGCCTATTCGCCAACCGGCTGAAATTGCACCGTTATGGTCGATCCGGCTGAGATAACCTTGCCCGGCAGCGGGTTTTGTCGATAGGCCAATCCGGAGCCTTCTGGCACCAGATGCAATCCCAACTCGGACAGAATTCGTGCTACTTCTTTCATTGATTTTCCCTGTAGATCAGGCACGGTTACCTGGCCCCCAGCCTGCCCCCCCTTGTCATGAGGAGACATGTATATTACCACCTGGGCGCCTCTAAGCAGACTACTGCCCGGGCGGGGGGTTTGCTGCCAAACCAATGCACCACTTCCGCTCAGCTTGGTAGAGAGGCCACGGCTCTGCATCAGGCTGATAGCTTCATTCAGTGGAAGATTGATGACGTCTGGAACAACCACCTTTTCTCCTTCTACTAGACTTTTGTCTTCTGTCCCCGAATTATTCAAAGGTTCTTTTAAGTAGCGCAGGCTATCACGCATTATCGAGCTGAAGGCTGGCGCTGCCACCCAGCCTCCAAAATAAGGATATCCCTGAGGGGCATCGACGACTACCAGGCAGACCAACCGGGGTTTGTCGACCGGGGCAAATCCAATAAATGACGCTACATACTCATTGCTCATATAGCCGCCCCCCTGGGCCGCTTTTTGAGCTGTCCCGGTTTTTCCGCCGGTTGCATAACCATCTATCTTGGCATTGCCGCCCGTGCCGCGGGTTACTTCTCCCTCCAGTATTACGCGCAGCTCAGCCGCAGTATCGGGAGAGATGACTTTTTGCATTATTTCCGGTTCTACCGTCTTAATTGTCTTACCATTATTATCGATGATTTCTTTCAGCAGGTGAGGCTTCATCATCTTCCCATCATTGCACACTCCAGATACAGCAGTGATCAATTGTATTGGAGTTACTGCATTGGCCTGCCCCATGGCCATAGTGGCCAGGTATATATTTGATGATGCAGCGGTTTCCTTTTTTACTGTTATTCCTTTGGCTTCACCGGGCAAATCAATCCCCGTGGGCTCCCCAAAACCAAAAGCAGTCAGATATTTATAATAGCGTTCCACCCCTAAATCAAGCCCAACCTGTACAAAGCCGACATTGCAGGAATTCTCAACAATCTGGGCAAAAGACTGGCTTCCATGAGCTTTGTTGTTAGCGCAGGTTATGGTTTCTTTACCCACCTTAACCGAGCCCGGACAGTAAAATCGACTGTTAGAGTTTACCGTGTGCTCTTCCATAGCCATGGCCGAAGTGATTATTTTCATGGTGGAGCCGGGTTCATAAGCATCGTTGATTGCAAAATTCCTGCGGTTACTGGCCGGAAATTGATTGAATTGGTTGGGATCAAAAGTGGGACGTGATGCTATGGCCAGGATCTCGCCCGTAGACGGGTCCATAACAATCGCCGCAGCATGTTTGGCCTTGCGCTCCTGAAACACCTTCTCCAGTTCACGTTCGGTAATGAACTGAATCGTCTCATCAATGGTCAATCTGAGATTGGTGCCTTCAATCGGCGCTATGTACTGATGAGTGGCTTCGGGGATCTCCTGGTTCTTGGCATCCTTTTCAACTATTATCCGGCCCTTGGTCCCTCCCACCTGTTCATTGTAATAAAAGTCAATCCCTTCTAAACCGGTGTTGTCAATCCCTGCAATTCCCAGCACATGAGCCGCCAGGCTACCCTTGGGATACTCTCGGCGGCTTTCTTCGGTAAGCTCTATTCCTTTAAGGTTTAGATCCCGTATTTTTTGAGCCTGGTCTGCTGCAATCTGTCTTTTAATCCATACAAATGATGTTTCCTTGGTAATTGCCTTATAGATGTCTTCTTCTTTCATTCCCAAGATCAAGGCCAGTTGAATAGCTGTTTCCCGCTCTTTCTTGCCGGCTTTGACTTCCGCGGGGTAGGCACAGACCGAGTTAGCGCTTATAGAAATAGCCAGTTCCCGCCCATTGCGGTCATAGATAATACCCCGCTTGGCCTCCACTGGTATATCGCGCATCCGGTTCTCCATAGCCTTGTTTGACAGATCGGCGCCCTGCACGAACTGAACCCAGAAAAGCCTAACTCCCAGCAGGGAAAAGGCTATTGTAAACAATAAAGAAAGCGTTGCAATACGCTTTCTTAATAGCAAACCACTCGTTTGCATCGATTTCCCCCTTTAAACCCTTAACCGTTGCGCTCGGCCAGAGTTAATAGAGCACTGTATATTTTGGCCAGAATGCCCTGCTCAGCTGAATCCTGAGCCGCAGTCTGGACAGGGACCGCTTGATTAGCCTGATAGACTTCAGGTGTTGAAACCACCTTCGCCATCTTGGGATCAGGCTTTTGCATACCCAGTTCACTGCTGGCCATCTTCTCGACATCACCCAAATTGGTAGCCTGGGCAATTTCATATTCCAGCCGGGCATTTGAGGCTTCCAGGCTGGCAATGTCTTTTTCCAGGGCAACTATTTTAAAGTTTTCCGAAGAACCTTTAGTACACAGGAAAACCAGCATCAGGGCATAGCAAAACATCAGCAATCCTATTTTAACCGACATGCTCCTCCGGTTTTTCTTCTTGCGGTATATCTTTCGAACCCTTTGCGTTCCCAGGACGGCTTCTTCTTGAGGCAGAGGGAGTTCCCAGTAGCTTTCATCATACTTATAACTCGCCTGTACCATTCTATTCTCACACCTCCGTATATAGAACTATAACCTTGAGGCAACCCTGAGTTTAGCACTCCTGGCGCGGGGATTGTTCTCGCATTCTTCTTCATCAGGAACAACCGGCTTTCTAGTGATGATCTGCAACTCAGCCCGGTGGCGGCAGGTGCATACCGGTTGCTGCGGCGGGCAGATGCAGCTTCTGGCCTTTTCCTGAAAAAACAGTTTCACCATTCTGTCCTCCAGGGAGTGGAAGGTAATGATGCATAACCTGCCGCTTTTATTTAAAACTGCCAAAGCCTGCGGCAAAACTGCGTGCAGGGCATCCAATTCTCCGTTTACCGCGATACGCAAGGCCTGAAAGGTCTTACGGCCCGGGTGCTTTTCCCGGCGGTATCTGGCGGGGACCGCGCTTTTAATGATCTCCACCAGTTCCAGGGTGGAATTAATCTCTCCCTTGCTGCGGGTTTGAACAATAGCCCGGACGATAGCCGGCGCGTATTTTTCTTCCCCATAGGCCCAGAGGATCTTCTTCAACTGCTCTTCAGGCCATTCATTTACCAGATGCCAGGCACTTGTTTCCTGCTCCCGGTTCATTCTCATATCCAAACGAGCGTCTTCATGATAACTGAAGCCCCGTTCCGCCTCATCGAGCTGGAACGACGACACCCCCAGATCGATCAAAATTCCGTCAACAGCGTCCACGCCCAGCTTGCCAAGGGTAGCCTCCAAATCTCTAAAATCAGCGTGAACAAAATCTACCTGTCCGGTCTCAAACCGTTCCCTGGTTCGCTCCAGGGTGTTTCTGTCCTTGTCCAGGGCTATCACCCGGGAGCCCGGCCTAAGTCTGGTCAGCAGCATGGCCAGATGGCCTCCACCGCCGACCGTACAATCTATGTAGATCCCTTCAGGGTTCGTTACCAGATGGTCTATGGTTGGGCCTAACAAAACCGGTAGATGCGCCATAGCTCCCTTTCTAAATACCCAAACTTTCGGCTATTTCTTCAAAATTGGAACCAGCCATACCGTTATATTGTGCCCATTTATCACTAGCCCAAATCTCCAGCCTGGAGCCAACTCCGATTATAACTACATCCTTTTCCACCTGAGCATAATCACGCAGGTTTAAGGGTAGTAATACCCGGCCCTGTTTGTCTGCCTCCAATTCAGCCGCCCCAGAAAAGAAAAATCTAACAAAAGAGCGCACATCTCCGCGGGTAAACGGAAGTGCCCTTAATTTTGCCTCTATGTTCATCCACTCATCCAGGGTGTAGACGAATATGCAGTTGTCTAAGCCCTTGGTAGCAATAAATCGTTCCCCCAGTTCGTCGCGTAAACGGGAGGGTATGGTGATTCTACCCTTGGGATCCAGGCTATGCTGATACTCGCCCAGAAGCATATTTCTGGCTCCTCTCACCATTTCTGTGGGATGTTGCTCCACTTTAACCCACTTTAACCCACCATATTCTACCCCTCACCCAAAGTTCCCTCCTTTGTGAAAAAAGTAACAATAGATATCCCTGTCGCATTCTCTCCATGATTGTTTACGAAAAGTCCTATTTTTCTGTAATTTTGAACGCTTTTTCCCAGAATAGTGTCAAATTAAGAAGGAAAAAATGATTCATGCTTCCTATGTCGGTTCGGGACCTATTTCCCGCATAAATTGCTGGATAAAAAGGGAGAAGGATGATTTTTGAGGCAGGTTGATTAATATGCATTGGGTTAAACCAAGTGGGCACCATAAAAAAGGCCCGTTTTAAAATAACGGGCCTTTTAAAAGGATTATGCTCTTTATCATCAGGATTTTACAGCTTGTATAACTCGCTTTCCTCAATATATTTAATGCCTTTTTTCCGGAATGCCTCCAGGGCTCGGGCGATGTCCTCGACCTTAAATATAACCAGTGCATTGTCGGCATTGGTGCCGATAAAGGCATAGAGGTATTCTATATTCAGGTTTTCCTCATTCATTTGCTCCAGTATGTCAGCTAAACTGCCAGGAGTATCAGGCACCTGAACAGCCACCACTTCAGTTTCGCTCACCGTAAATCCCGCTTCTTTAAGTATTTTATAAGCCTTATCCGGGTCGTTGACAATAATGCGCAGAATGCCAAAATCTGAAGTATCGGCAATCGACAGGGCGCGGATGTTTATGCCCGCTTCCCCCAGGGTGCGGGTTACATGCAGCAGACGGCCGGTTTTATTCTCCAAAAATATCGATATTTGTCTGGCCATAGTCTCTTCCCCCTCCTATATGATCCTCTTATCAACAATCCTCTTGGCCTTCCCCTCGCTTCTTTCAATTGACTTGGGTTCAACCAAACGGACTTTTACCGCAATCCCCAGGCCGCTGTTCAATTCTTTACTGATTGTGGTTTCCAGTTCTTCCAGCTTGCGAACTTCGTCACTAAAAACGTTCTCGGAAACCTCAACATGAACTTCTAAACGGTCCAAATTGTTTTTACGCTCAACAACCAATTGGTATTGAGGCTCTATCCCGGGTATTTGTAAAAGAATACTCTCAACCATCGAAGGAAATACATTAACTCCCCGAATGATGATCATATCGTCCGAGCGTCCCAGCACCTTTTCCATGCGGGCATGGGTTCTTCCACAGTCACAAACCTCGCGAGTCAATCGGGTCAAGTCCCGGGTGCGGTAGCGGATAACCGGAAAGGCTTCTTTAGTTAGAGAAGTGATGACCAGTTCCCCGTGACTGCCTTCAGGAAGCACCTCCCCGGTATCAGGATCGATGATCTCGGCGATGAAATGGTCTTCCGAGATATGAAGGCCTTTTTTATAGGCGCAGTCTGAAGCAACACCCGGACCAACCAGCTCGGTCATCCCGTACACATCGTGGGCTTCAATTTCCCATTTGCTCTCAATTTCTTTGCGCATATTCTCTGACCAGGGTTCGGCTCCGAATAATCCTGATTTAATTTTAAATTCAGAACGATCCATTCCCAAATTGACCAGTTCTTCATGCATAACCAGGGCATAAGAGGGAGTGCAGCCTAAAAGCGTAACACCATAGTCATGCATTATTGATACCTGGCGTTTGGTGTTTCCTCCCGAAGCCGGGAGAACCGCCGCCCCTATTCTTTCAGCCCCGTAGTGGCCTCCTAATCCTCCTGTAAAAAGTCCATATCCCCAGGTGATCTGTATAATCGAATCACGGGTGGCTCCTGCATTGGTCAGGCACCGGGCCATTAATTCAGCCCAGTTTTCTATGTCATTTTTGGTATATGCAGCAACAGTGGGTTTTCCGGTAGTACCGGAAGACGACTGGATTCTAACCACATCTCTCATCGGAACGGCCAACAAGCCAAAGGGATAGTTGTCACGAAAATCCTTTTTAGTAAGAAAGGGCAGATATTTTAAATCAGCCAGGCTGTTTATATCCTGAGGTTTTACTCCAGCCTCATCCATTTTAGCCCTATAGGACGGGACAAAAGAATAGACCCGGAAGACGCTTTCCTTAAGTCTTCTCAATTGCAGCTTTTCCAGCTCTTCCCGGGGCATACATTCTTTCTCTTTATCCCAATAAATCATTATTCTACCTCCCTATTTCGTTATCCTGCCCATCAGGCCAATTAACACAGGTGTTCTTAATCGGGCATTCACGGCATAATGGCCTGCTTTTCTTGCAGTAGCTGGCACCCAGTCCAACCAGCAGAGCATGATACTCGTTGTACATCTGGGTGCCGGTCTCGCTGTACCTGGTCATAAACTCTTGCATTCCCTGGTAATCGATCCCCTCATCCACCAAACCCTGCCGAAACATTATGCGGCGGGTGTAGGCATCCACTACGAAGACCGGATGCCGACCGGCATAGAGCAGAATCGAATCGACTGTCTCCGGACCCAGTCCCCATACATTCAGCAGTTGCCCGCGGGTCACTTGCCAATCCTGCTCCAGCATGAGGTCCAGATTTCCCTGGTAAAAATCTTCTATGAATCCCAACAGGGTTTTAATCTTTTTCGCCTTTTGGCGATGGTAAAGAGCCGGCCTAATATACTCAGCGAGTCTGTTTTCCTCCATATTGAGTAAGACCCCGTAATCCAGACATTGGTTCTGTTTTAAGCAGTCAATCGCCTTTTTCACGTTTTTCCAGGCTACTGCCTGGGTTAAAACCGCTCCCACAACGATCTCCAGGCGGGTGTCTCCCGGCCACCAGTGGCGTGGTCCAAAATGTTCGAATAATAGATCATATATCTCTTTAACCCTGGCATATCGATAGTCGGTTATCATTGTTGTTCCCGCTCCTGATTCCTGCCGTTTTTAATAATGACAAATAAAAAGATCCAGTTATAATGCTGGATCTCATAGGCCCTTCTATTTAAGGGTTTATTTCCCGACCGGGAAATAAAAACCCCACCGAGCCGTGATGCCGATGTTAAAACCTGAGGTTTCAGGTGGGTGCTCTCCCGTATGCTTATCGTGTCCCACTCTATGGGCTTACAGTCTACATACGGAGATAAGCTCCCCTATAATCGGTGTTGGAAATAACTTGTCGACATTTCACGCACACAGCAGGG
>JBDKUE010000019.1:0-4413 GCA_039679855.1 Syntrophomonas sp. | reverse complement strand
TGGAGCGGAAGACGAGATTCGAACTCGCGACCCTCGCCTTGGCAAGGCGATGCTCTACCACTGAGCCACTTCCGCACACAATTTCCGCTATATAAAAGAATAATGAATTCGTCAGACCAAAGTCAAGGGGAAGCAGAAATTTCTTTGCGTTCAGGCTAAGGGTAATAGACGTAATTTATAAACCGAGCAGTTTTAAAGTAGCTGCATCCAGACGGCCGGTCTGGGGTATATGATTGTCGCTCTGCAGTAATCGCACCCCATCTTCAAGCTGTTTGGAGGTGGGGCTTTTAGTCTTCAGATAACCCCAATTTAGCATCTCGCTTATTACATATTTATATTCCTTTTCGGTAAGCCCCGGATAAGCCGCAGCCGGATTATCCTGTTCAGTTCCACCGGTACCTGTCTTTCCTTGACTGTAGCTAATATCCTCTCCGGGCTTAACCCCGTATTTCCAGTGATTCAGTTCCTGGACCGGATCATCGTCCGCTTTCTGCTGTCTGGTGTCAACCACATTCTTCTGCCACCCCTCCATGGGTGTGTCCGCCCCCTTGGGCTGGCCGGTGGGCTCACTTGCGCACCCGCCCATAATGCTTAGCAGAATAATTAAAAGCCCGATAAACACAATCCTTTTCATGACGAACCTTCCTATTGAGCCAATTGTTCCTGTATTAATTATCGTATCAAAAGCGGCTCATACTTTAGCCGAATTGTATTGTTTATTCAGGCATTTTAAGGTCTAGTACACTGTCAGCCCTAATTCTGTATATTATCGCCGGTTAAATTTCCGTATTACTGCGTTGTCGTCAATCGCAATACGTCCAGTATTACTCATTCCTCCGACACCCATGGACGGGTTAGTGTCGCGGTGCCAGGACGGCAAGGAGCTGACGCCCACGGACGGGCTAATGCGGCGACGTTCACGGACGAACTAGTGCGGCGGTGGCAGGACGCCAGAGAGCCACCGATGCCAGGACGGCAAGGAGCCGCCGACCGCCTTGTCCTACGAAAATTTCTCTCGCCGAGTAATACACAGAATTAGGGCTGACAGTGTACTACTTCTTTTTTCATCTTGATTTTATTGGATTATAAGCCGAAATTAAATATAACAGGCAGGCAAATTGAAAGGCCCTTTTTAGTTTAAGAAAGAGCAAATAAGATGGCAAAATTCGATTTGAAATCAAGACTCATTATGTACGCTCTGGCAGCGTTGCTGGCGGCTGGATTAACTGCCGTCTTTTACCCCCACTTAAAAGAATTCTATACGAAAAATACTGCGCCTCCACCACCGGAAGTGCAAGTTGTTCAAGAGTCGCCGCCCGAGCCTGAACCGGAACCTCCCGCTCCCGCCCCGGTTGTGGAAGTAAAAACCCCGGAAAAACTGGTAGCAGCGCAGGGCCGGCTGCTCATTCCCAAATTGGGTTTAAATCTGTCGGTTTTCTACGGCGTGGGGGAATCCGATTTAAATAGAGGCCCCGGGTTTTACCCTCAGAGCGGGTTTCCCTCAACCGGCAACGTCTGCATTGCCGGCCATCGCAATGCGCACGGATCGCCCTTTTTGCATCTCGATGATCTGGCGGCCGGGGATGAGATCTATCTCATATACCAGCAAGTGCGTTATCATTACCTGGTGGAAAAGGTGTTTGTTACCGCCCCTACCGACTGGAGTGTGGTTAATTCAACGGCCAGGCCGGCCTTGACATTGACCACCTGCACGCCGGCGGTGCGCCCTCCGGACGGAAAATACGATCGTCTGATCGTGCGCGCCTATCTCAAGGACTCCCAGCCCGAAACCTGATCAGATTGTGGGCAAAGCGTCTTGCGAGCACCACCCATCTCACCGGGTTGAATTTAATATTTCTCTCCCGCTCTTACTGGAAAGGTATCCGCTGCCGGGCGCAACTATTTCTAATTTGCGGAGCATAGCGCGGGCTTGTTCCTCACGCCCCGTCTGATGATAAATACATCCCAGGAAATAAAGGCTCTCATCGTAGTAATCGGTCCCTACAAACTGCGCAAGGTATTTTTGAAAATGGGATTCCGCACTTTCACTGTCCCCCAGCAGGTAATTAATTCGGGCCAGGTAATAAAGCGACTCCCGGTTTATATAGCTCCCACTATTCTTGTTTACCACCTGGCTGAAAGCCAGCCTGGCTCCGCCCAGGTCTCCCCTGAGATAATCGGTGAACCCTTCCCGATAATGCTGCCATTCGCCCGTACTTTCCGTTTGATTACCCATGTCTTTTCCCCTGACTAAAAGGTTTAGTTGCTCAGATTCACTTATGGCTCCGCGGGAAACCGGCCTTGCTTCAGACTGGATTGATACCGGTGCTGTTCTAGATTTCAGCCCAGTTTCTACAGTCGTCGAGGCTGGTGCATTGGCAGGAACTACCTGCAGCGGGGCGGGTTTGTCGGCGTAAATACCCAGGCGGCTCAAGAGGAAAAAGCCCAGGCATCCCAATATTACGACGGCTGCTGATCCCAAAATGAGACGGTATTTGGATGTCTGTACCTTCTCTTCCGGTTCCTCTTCAACTTCAATGCCCTTTTCAATCTCGTCCAAAGACTGTAGATATTTTAAAAGCATGGGATTGGAGGAATCAAACTGCAGCCCCTTGCTCCATACCCGTTTGGCGCTTCCTGGATCGGAACAGGCCATATGGGTCAAACCCAGGATCTGATAGAGCGATACCACCCCATCTTTCTCCTCCAGCAAATCCATAAACAGGTCCCTGGCCCGGGAGTAGTCTTTCATCTCAACGGTCTTAACCGCACCGCTCATTCTCTTCAGCCATGATTGAAATGATGGACTTTTAAGAAGCCCCAGCCGGTTCTCAACCTCCTCGTCAAAACCATCCAATTCGGCGGCTTTCTCCCAGTATTGCAGAGCTTTATCAAAATCCCCCAGGATAAAGTGGCAGTTGGCCAGCCCTTTCCATAGACGTAGATCCGGAACTTCCCATTCTAAAGCCTGCTGGTAACAAAACAGGGCGCGGCTGACATTGTGGAGCTGATAATACTCAAAAGCAGCATCCAAAAGAGGTTTGATGGACGGTAGCTCTCCCACATTCTTCACTTCCTTCACCTGATCATGTTTTAACAGATGAATTCGGCAAATCTATTTACTTTTCCTTCCATTATAACCAAATTATTTCCAGGGGCCATCCCGTCATCCATTCTTCTTTTCCTGTCTCAATTCATGAGCACCTGGCATAGAATACAGAAAAGGCAGGAGAGCTTGTCCATGAATTTCGCCAGCCGTTTGCTCTATTACCGCAAGCCGCCTTTGAAAGGTCCTGACGTTTCGTATCTGCAAAAACTGCTTGCCGCCGGCGGCTTTTTTTCAGGCACGGCAGACGGCGTCTTTAACCTGGAAACGGGGGAAGCCTTATGCAGGTTTCAACGGCAGAGCGGACTCAAAGACGATGGTCTGACCGGACCCGAAACCTGGCTGCGGCTGCACCGGTATCAAGAGTCAACATCACCTTCAAGCCTGCTTCCCGAACCTGCGCCTGAGCAACCTGCCATCACGGTAGACGTATCCCGCCGACGGCTCTATTTCGTTCTGGGTGAGAAAAAGAAGACCTATCCGGTAGCGGTAGGGAAACCTTCAACCCCTACCCCTATTGGCAACTGGACTATAATCGAGAAGGTAGTAGACCCGGGAGGGCCTTTTGGAGCACGCTGGATGCGCCTCTCCGTTCCCTGGGGCGGATATGGAATCCACGGCACCAACAACCCCAAGTCGATCGGCAAGGCGGTCAGTCATGGCTGTATCAGAATGTTTAACAAGGATGTAATTGAAATCTATCCCCTGACGCCTATTGGAACACCGGTAAATATCGTGGGCAAAGTAGAAACTCAAGGAATGCTGACATTGGGCAGCCGTTCAAAAATGGTAAGGCAGACCCAGCAACAACTGCTCGTACTGGGCTGCAAACCCGGCCCGCTGGACGGCTATTTTGGTGTAAAAACCAGGTCGGCGATACGACGTTTTCAAAGGGAGCACAACCTGCCCCTGTCCGGTACAGCAGATTATATAACCTTGACAGCCCTGCAGGAAGCGTATGACATGAAGACCGACTCGAGCGATCCTTAAACCGGGCTTAGAACAGGTTTTGAAGCACATGCTCTTGAAGAGATGATCGTCGTTTTCTGGTCTGCCCGCATCCCTCCAGGCATGCCGGGCTATAATTTATATCCACCGGTCCTACCGGATCCTGATACTCTCAGGCAGCCCCGAACCAGGATGGAAATTAACATCTCTCTCCCCGGCCCATAAATATCAGTAAGTATCCATTATATTCGGCTTATTGGGGTAAATTGACACGGTTGAAGGCCTGGTGGTATCATAAAGAAGTTCGGGGCGTAGCGCAGCTTGGTAGCGCGCCTGATTTGGGATCAGGAAGTCGCAGG
>JBDKUE010000043.1:0-5650 GCA_039679855.1 Syntrophomonas sp. | reverse complement strand
TTGAGATGGTAATGCCGGGTGACAACATTGAAATGGACATCGATCTTATAACGCCGATAGCCATAGAAGTGGGACTGCGTTTCGCCATCCGCGAAGGCGGCAGAACCGTTGGCGCCGGCGCCGTTATCGGAATCGACTAATAGATACAAATCCTTAAAGCTAATAGGTTGAATGACTGAAGTACACAACGGTCTGAGCAGCAGGGAAAACCCTGCTGCATTATCTTCATGGCGACTCTGCTTGGTTGACACAAAGGTTGGCTTGTGCTAGAGTAGTCTAGGATTTCTGTGCACAGGATGGAGGTGTATTTACCGTGAGAGTGGGAATAACTCTGGCATGCAGCGAATGCAAGCAGCGCAATTATAGCACTACTAAAGATAAGAAAAAACACACTGAAAAACTGGAAGTCAAGAAGTATTGCAAATTCTTCAACACTCATACTGTCCACCGGGAAATTAAGTAAAATTCGGGGAAGTGAATTCAAGTGACTAAGAATAATACGCCGGCCAAGAAGGAAGGCCCCACTTTAAAGGATCGCTGGGATAATATAAAAGATTATTTTCTAGGCGTTTATAGTGAATTAAAGAAAGTCCATTGGCCCAGCCGGCAGCAGCTTATGGTATATACTGGAGTAGTACTATTGGCTGTAGTTATCGTTGGCAGCCTCATATGGGTATTCGATACAGGCCTGTCGTTCCTGCTGGCCAAGTTGCCGTTTAAGTCTGCATAGTTATGGAGGAGGTGGCTTAAGATGACCGCCGAAAAGCAATTGGAAGAGGAACTAGCGGAACAACCCGAAACCAGTGAACTGGTGCCTCAAGAACCCCAGTTCAAAGGGGAATGGTACGTTGTACATACCTATTCCGGTTATGAAAACAAAATAAAGGTCGACCTGACCAAACGCGTCGAATCCATGAATATGCAGGATAAGATCTTCGATATTATCATCCCCGAAGAACAGGAAGTGGAGTACAAAGGCGGTAAGCGTAAGGTTACCAGCAAGCGTGTTTTTCCCGGATACGTGATCGTCAATATGATCATGAATGAAGATTCCTGGTACGTTGTTCGCCATACACCTGGTGTAACTGGATTTGTCGGCAGTGGAGGCAAACCGATTCCCCTGCAGCCCGAAGAAATAACCAAAATTCTACAGCGCATGGGATTAGTAGAAGGCAACAAGCCAAGAATTATGGATATAGAAGTGGGCGAAAATATTCGCGTAAAGAGCGGCCCGTTTGCCAACTTCGAAGGCATAGTCAGAGAGTTGTTGGCTGACCGGGGCAAATTAAGGGTTAATATTTCCATGTTCGGCAGGGAGACCCCTGTAGAACTGGATTATGAACAAATAGAGAAAATGTAAAGGAGGTGTACGGATGGCCAAAAAGGTTCTGGGCAAGGTTTCTCTGCAAATTCAGGCTGGGAAAGCTACGCCGGCTCCACCGGTTGGACCTGCGCTGGGCCAGTATGGAGTCAACATAATGGGCTTTTGCAAAGAGTACAATGCTCGTACTGCCAACCAGACCGGTTTCATAGTACCCGTGGAAATTACAGTATACGCTGATCGTTCTTTTACTTTCGTATTAAAATCGCCCCCGGCTTCAGATTTGCTCAAGAAAGCGGCCAGTGTTGAAAAGGGTTCCGGTGAGCCCAATCGCAAAAAAGTGGGAAATGTAAGCCGGGCGAAACTGGTGGAAATTGCCCAGGTTAAAAAAGACGATCTTAATGCAGCAGATATGGACGCGGCGGTTAAGATGATTGAAGGAACCGCACGCAGTATGGGACTGGAAGTTGTTGATTAAACCACTGTGGGAGGAGCAATCCGCATTACCACGAGGAGGAAACCTTAATGAAACTGACCAAAAATTATGCCGATGCGATCAAGCAGATCGATCGCAACAAACTGTACGAACCCGCTGAAGCCTTGCAATTGGCCAAAGAACTTTCCAAAGCCAAATTCGACGAGACAGTTGAAGTTCATATTAAACTGGGTGTCGACCCCAGACACGCTGACCAACAGGTTCGGGGAACCGTGAGCCTGCCCCATGGAACCGGCAAAACCCGCAAGGTGCTGGTATTCGCCAAAGGCGAAAAGCTTAAAGAAGCTGAAAATGGCGGGGCCGATTTCTTTGGAGGAGAAGAACTGGCAGAGAAGATCCAGGGTGGCTGGTTCGATTTTGACGTTGCTGTAGCGACACCGGACATGATGGCCGTTGTCGGTAAACTCGGTAAGATACTGGGCCCCCGCGGTCTTATGCCTAATCCCAAAGCGGGAACCGTTACCTTTGATATCGAACGCACCATCAAGGAGCTTAAAGCGGGCCGAATCGAATTCCGGGTTGACAAGACCTCTATCGTACATGCTCCGATCGGCCGGGTATCTTTTGACCAGAGCCAGTTGTTGGATAATCTTAATGCCTTTGCCGAAGCATTGATAAAGGCCAAACCGGCAGCAGCCAAAGGTCAATACATGCGCTCGGTAAGCATCTGTTCTACTATGGGACCGGGGATAAAGATCAATCCTCTGGTGGTCATGGCTGCCAACCGATAAAACTGAAAATGAAAAATTCGGACTGAAGACAGCCGGTGGTTAATGCCTTAATGAACTACGGTTCACCTGCCGAGGTTATGAGATAACGCTTTTATATCAAGCGCGAAAACCTCTGCAGTGCATACGCAGAGGTTTTTTACTTTAGGGCACCAACGGCCACAATCCTAACTAAAGGGGGTGAAAATGAGTGGCCAATCCCAAAATCGTCGATCAGAAAAAAGAAGTTGTCAAACAGATAGAAGAGAAGCTGAATGCTGCCAAACTGGTTGTCTTTACCGACTACCGGGGTTTGACGGTTGATGAAATGAGCGACCTGCGCAATCGCCTCCGGGTTCCGGGTGTGGAATGTAAAGTCCTCAAGAACACCATGACCGAATTTGCACTGAAGAACACCGGGCATGAAGACGTCGCTGCCGACATCGCAGGACCCAATGCGGTCATATTCAGCAATGAAGATCCGGTGGGCCCGGTTAAGAGTGTCTACGAGTTCATCAAGCAGTACACGAAGCTGGAAGTTAAAGTAGGCATTCTGGAAGGGCAAAAGCTGGGGCCGGATAAAATAAAGGCTTTAGCTGACCTGCCTTCACGGGAAGTTCTTATCGCTCAGGTTCTGGGAACCATGCAGGCTCCGATTACGAGTTTCGTATATGTGCTCAATGCCAACCTTACCGGTCTGGCCCGGGCCATCGATCAGATTCGCGAACAAAAAGCGGCCGTCTAAAGGCGAGCCTGAATATTTAAAACACATAGGAGGTATTTAAACATGAGTAAAGTACAGGAAGTTATTGATATAGTTAAGAATTTAACCGTTCTGGAACTCTCCGAGCTGGTAAAGGCTCTGGAAGAGGAATTTGGCGTAAGCGCTGCTGCCCCGATGGCAGTTGCAGCACCGGCCGCAGCCGGCCCGGCCGAGCCGGTTGAAGAACAGACCGAATTTGATGTCATACTGACCTCCTCCGGCGAGAAGAAGGTCAACGTAATCAAGGTGGTCAGAGAAATCACCAGCTTGGGCCTGAAGGAAGCCAAAGACCTGGTTGACGGAGCCCCCAATCCCATCAAAGAAAAGATCAGCAAAGAAGAAGCTAACCAGATAAAAGCCAAGGTTGAAGAAGCCGGCGGCAGTGTTGAAATTAAATAACTTACCTATTAGAATGACCCGGGCAATCCCCGGGTCGTTTCATTTTCTGGGGAAAAGTGTGAAGTAGCAAGTCAGACTTAAACCAGGCCGCAGGTCATTCTGAGATGATATAAAATGGGCGGCACCAATTATCTTTCTCAGGTTGCCCGGATTTAAATTTTCCTTTAAGGACGCCTATCAAGTGGCCCATTTAGTCTGATATAATTAGTATGTAGGTTTAAATTTACAAGAGAAGGGAAATGATGTTAGTATGAAAAAATGTTTCCCAGTTATGATGGTCATTGCTCTCATTCTCTTATGCATTGCCAATCCGGCCATGGCTGCCGGTGCCCAGTGGAAGATTACTCTTAACAACGACCGCAGCATCAGTGAGTCGGTGACCGGTTTATCGTCGCTTCCTGCTCCGGCTGATTCCTGGACCAGCAGCCCGGGGTCTAAAGATCTGATCAGGAAAATAGGTTTTTGGGACACCTACGGCAAACAAACCGATCGTTTGCCTATTGATATCATTGTCGATGACTACATATTGTGGCAGAATGTTAAGATTCAAACGACTGCATTGCCTGCCAATACACCAGCATTTTCGGCCGTCTCCAATCAACCCTTACAGCTTACTATTCAGTTCCCGGCTGCGATAAAGAAGGTTAATGGAGCCAAGATGGAAAACGAGCGCACCGCGGTGTGGCAATTGGAATCGGGCAGCAGCCTGCAAAACCGGGGAGTATTACTGGAAGCGACCTTGTTGGATGGCTTTATAACCAGCATCGCCCTGTTTATTCTTGCTTTTATAGGCATTGCTATCTTCTACTTCCGTAAGGTCAGCAAGACTCATAAATTGATTGAAAAAGAATACTCACTCGAAAACCTGGACGAGGAAAAAGACGAAATAGATCAGGATGACGATAAAGAGTAGTAATTTCTTGACTGACTATATAAATTATGCTAACATTAATAATTGCCATTCGTGTTATGTGATGGTAAGCGATACTTTATTGCTTTAATTCGACTTGAAAGCGAGGTTTAAGGATAGGCCTTGCTTTTCACTCTTTTAAGATAATCTTTTTGGGAATAGAAATGAGGGGTGAAGTTAAGGAATGGCTGGTATGGTACAATACGGAGCAGTCCAGAGATTGAGTTACGCTCGCATCGAAGAGCCGATCGAGTTGCCCAATCTGATTCAGGTTCAGCTCAGTTCCTACAAGTGGTTCCTGGAACAGGGTTTGCGCGAAGCCCTGCAGGAAGTATTCCCGATCTCTGATTTTACGGGCAACCTGGAACTCAATTTCATTGATTACAGTCTGGGTGACCCCAAGTACTCAGTAACGGAATGCAAAGAGAGAGACGTCAGTTTTCAAGCCCCTTTAAAGTTGCGGGTAAGGTTGACTGACAAAGAGAATGGGGAAATCAAGGAATCGGAAGTATACATGGGTGACCTGCCCTTAATGACCGAAAAGGGTACCTTCATTATTAATGGAGCAGAAAGGGTTGTGGTCAGCCAGCTGGTAAAATCACCGGGAGTCTACTTTAGCGACCGCCTGGATGTAGCCGGCAACCGCTTGTTTGGGGCCACCATTATCCCCAACCGCGGGGCCTGGTTTGAACTGGAGATGGACAGCACCGGGGCTATCTATACCCGCATTGACAAAACCAGAAAAATACCGGTAACGGTGCTCTTGAGGTCTATTGGCTATGAGACCAACGAAGCCATTATGGAGCTGTATGGCAACGACGAAGCCATGGCCCATACCCTGGATAAGGACCCTACCAGCAACCGTAAAGAGGCCTTGATAGAATTCTACAGGCGCCTGCGTCCTGGTGAGATGGCAACTGAAGATGCCGCCGAACAACTTCTGAATAATTTATTCTTTGACCCGCGCCGCTATGATATGGCGGCCGTAGGACGTTACAAGGTAAACAAGAAACTGGGTTTGAATATTCCCCCGGAAACCAGGTATTTAACAGTT
>JBDKUE010000238.1:0-2058 GCA_039679855.1 Syntrophomonas sp. | reverse complement strand
AATTCCGGGGTAAGAAGGTTGTGGCTCAAACCTATGTTTCCCAGTCCCGCGTAGCGTGCCGCAGCTACATGGCCGAAGGCGGCGTACATTCTCTTTTTCAAGATCTTAAGGCTTCCGTACCCATCGCGGGTAAAATAGTATGAAGCATAACCCTGGCGGTTTAAAAAACGCACCAGATTGAAGGCCAGACGATCGAGTTCCCGGTTGCAGGTGTTATAGAGTTCTTCGTGCAGAATGGATGGGGTTGTCTCTACAATGGGCAAAGGCATCTGCATACCGATTACTATCACCGTCTGGGCTGGAGACCACAGGCTCTGGGGCCAAAACTCCCGGGGAACTTCGCCCGCTTCTTCCCAGCGCTTGACCGGAGCGAACCCCAAAAGGTCTGCTCCCTGCTCACGGCAAAAGGCAACTATGCTCTGTTTAACTGCGCCTATGTCCTGCTGTGATTTGGCATCCATGCTTCCATTAACCCCTTGCATGAATAAAAAATTCATTTTGATACTTATAATTGTAGCATTAAACTGGTAGAAATAAGGAAGAATGATCGACCTTAAATCACAAATAATTCTAAATATGAAGATGCATAAATGGAGAAGGGGAAGGAATTTATGGAATACCAGCCATTAAACAGCCTGGTTGATAGGCAAAGGGCTTTTTTCTCCACCGGGCAGACCAGAAGCCTGGAGTTCCGTTATAGATCACTGCGCAAGCTCCAACTGGGTATTGCCGGACTGGAAAAGGATATGCTGGAAGCTATGGCCAGAGACCTGGGCAAACCGGCGGCTGAAGCCTACAGCACCGATATAGGTGTGGTTCTGGGGGATATTCAGTATATGCTCAAAAACTTGAAACGCCTGGCTGCCCCTGGCAAGGCGAAAACTCCGCTGGGGTTCCTGGGCGCGTCGGCCCAGGTTCGGCCCGAACCGCTGGGAGTGGTTCTCATAATAGCTCCCTGGAACTATCCCTTTCACCTTCTGCTGCGCCCGCTGGTAGGAGCTCTGGCAGCTGGAAACTGCGCGGTGTTGAAGCCGTCTGAATTGACCCCCTGTTCTTCGGCCCTATCCCGCCGGCTTATCGAGTCTTGCTTTGAGCCTGAATATGTAACCCTGGTTGAAGGGGGAGTAGAGGTTGGACAAGCCTTGCTGGAACAGAAATACGACTGTATCTTTTTTACCGGGGGCACCCGGCAGGGAAGAACAGTAATGGAAGCGGCCGCCCGTAATTTAACTCCGGTCATCCTGGAGCTGGGGGGCAAATGCCCCTGCATCGTGGAGCCTGACGCCAATCTTTCCCGCTGCGCCCGCAGCATTGTCTGGGGTAAGTTTATAAACGCCGGGCAGACCTGTGTTGCTCCTGACTACCTGCTGGTCAACCGGACCATCAAAGCCGCCTTGATTGGGGAATTAAAGCAGGCGGTGCATTCTTTTTATGGAGACGAACCTCTGCATAGCCAGGACTACGGGCGGGTTGTGAATGAGCATCGCTTTTGGAAGCTCAAGGGTTGGATGGAGCAGGGGGAGACAGTTTGCGGGGGAAAAGCTGACCTCGAATCGCTCTACATAGCTCCAACCATTATAGACAATATCAGCTGGGATGATCCGATCATGCAGGAAGAAATATTTGGCCCTCTGCTGCCCATTATAGAATATGAAAACCTGGACCAGGTCCTAGACATGATAAATGCCCGGCCCCGGCCTCTGGCTATTTATCTGTTCAGTAAGAACCGGGCCGTCCAGCAACGGGTTATAGAGGAAACCAGTTCGGGAGGTCTGTGCATCAATGATACGCTCAGCCATATGCTCCCGGATCAACTGCCGTTCGGCGGGGTGGGGGACAGTGGGACGGGTTCCTATCATGGCGACAGTTCCTTTTACAGTTTCAGCCATAAGAAAAGCGTTTTCAATAATTCAAGTCCTTGGGAATTGACGGTTAAATATCCGCCCTACCGGGTACCTTTATCGACCTTTAAACGCCTCTTGCGTTTTGTAAGATAGCAAGGTCAGGATTAACAGTCTATTTGTACTCTGTTAACCCTAATTCTTTGATAATTCGTCG
>JBDKUE010000128.1:0-5768 GCA_039679855.1 Syntrophomonas sp. | reverse complement strand
TCAATCAGATAAAGCAGTATCCCAATATCAAAGTGGCCAACTGGTTCAATGGGATTGACCTGGATAATGCTGGCCAGCCGGGCCGCATATACCGTCTGGACGAAGACCCGAGTTACATTGCCGCGTTTGGTCGGGGTATGTCGCGATAGTCCAGGCAATCGGATAGGTGCCGCTAAATAATAAGGAAGAGGCCTTATATGACTGAGAATGAAAATTCACGTACAGGCAGGACCTTCCTGGGAGTATCGGTGACCATATTCTTCGCCAAGCTCCTGGGATTTTGCCGTGACATCGTATTTGCCAAGTTTTTTGGGACCGGGGGGCTGGCCGACCTTTTTCAGGCGGTCTTCAGCTTCCCCAACCTTCTGTTTTCCAGCATCGGTACGGCATTATCGTCGGTCAACATCCCCGACCTTACCTATTTTGTCAACCAGCGCAGCCGGGAGGAACGCAATCAATACCTGGCCAACCTCCTGGTCCAGGTCAGCCTTTTCGCCGGAATTATTTCTCTCCTGGGCATAGTAGGCGCCCCTTTCATAGGCAGGCTAATCGCTCAAGATTTAGGGCCTGACGCCGACCGTTTAGCCATAACCCTGACCCGGATAATGATGCCCACCCTGCTGTTTGTCAGCCTCACCTTTCTCACCACCGGGGTCTTGCAGGTGCATTCACACTTTCAGCTTTCCGCGGCCATAAGCGTCCCTTTTAATATTCTCATTATTGGCGGGCTCTTTTGGAAAGGCAGCGACGTGGTATTTGTCGGTTATCTTACTACTATAGGATGGTTTTTACAGTTCCTTATCCAGGTTCCCATCCTCATCAAAGAAAAATACAGCCTGCAGCGCTTCAAGCTTAACCTGCGCGACAGCTTTACCCTGAACCTGTTTCGTAATATGGCGCCCATACTGATCGGCAACTCCCTGCTGCAGCTGAGCCTGATTATGGACCGCAACGCGGCCATGCGCCTCTCGGAGGGTTCTACTGCCGCTCTTTCCTATGGAAGCAACCTGTTTGTGACCATAACCAGCGTGTTCATTGTCGGCATGACCACGGTTGTATTTCCCCGCCTGTCGCAGTATTGCCTGGAAGCCGACTACGCATCGGTGCGTGATTTGCTGGCACAGATATTTAAAATGCTGCTGTTTATCCTGGTCCCCTACCTGCTGCTGGTGGTCTGCTACCGGCAGGAAATAATCACCCTTATCTACCAGCGGGGAGCCTTCGACAGCCGTTCCACGGCTATGACATCCCTGGCCTTTTTGTTGTACAGCTTCGCGGTTTTGGGCTATCTGTGCCAGGAAGTGTTCAACCGGGTTTTCTACGCCATGAAAAACTTTCGGATTCCAATGACCGCCAGTTTGATCTGCCTGACTCTCAAATTTGTTTTCGACTACTTTTTCTATCGCCAAACCGGCATAGTGGGCCTCAGCCTTTCAACCGCCCTGGCCCTGTTGTTATACGGCATAATAATGACCATTATGTTGAGCCGCACCATCGGCAACTTCATAAACCGCGAGCTCAGCTGGTATCTGCTGCGCCTGCTTTTACCATCGGCCGGACTCTGCGGAGTGGTGGTGGTTTTTCAGCGCCTTTATCCGACCAGTTCAGTATATGGATTTCTGCTCCCGCTTTTAATAAGCGGGGTGATCTATCTAGTTATTGCCCACTTCTGTGGGTTAAGTAAAGTGTTTTTCGCAAGGGAGGCAAAAAGGTAAATGAGTAAGAAAATAATCGCAGGTCTAAGCGGCTTGCTGCTGGTATTTCTGGTCCTATCCTATGGAGGTTGGAACCTGCGCACCAGCACCGAAGAAGCCAATAAAACGGTAATTACGGCGGTGGACTATCGCGAGCTGTGGAAAACGGCCAGCAACGCCAACGCCGATATGGATCAGACTTTAAAACAGCTCTATGATAAGGGGATTCGCTATATCGGGGTTAAAGAGCTCACCCTGCGGGATCTGGCCTTTAGTGGCGATCTGTATATCCAAGAATACGGCCCGTTTATAGCCTACAGCCAGAGCTACAGCCCCGGGGACTGGGAGCGGGCCAGGCAGGCCCTGGCGGGGAAGGGCTTGACCCCGGATAAGATAAGTCCCTCCAGCCTGGTTCTGGTCGTAAAGAAGCTTGATGTTGCCGATTTTATCAGCCGGGAACTGGGCAGCCGCTATCAGCCGGAGCAGGTGATCCGTTTTCAGAGCGGCGGGACCGAATATTTTATTCTGGATATTGAATTGACTCAGCTGGATCAACGCAAAGAAGCCGTCCCGCAATTGGATGCCATAGTTGGATTTGACCAGGCCGTGTTGGATAAACTTCATAAACAGGGATTCTCCCTTATCCTGCGTCCAGAAAACAGCAAAGGCAGCAATTTGCAGTATATCGCTGATTACCAGCAATTGATCGCTCGCTATAATATTAAGTACATCCTGTTCTCCAATGAAGTCCCGGGATACCCCAATAATCTGCAGCCTATTGAAAGCCTTATAAACCAAAACCACCTGCTGGTAGGCATCGTCGAGACTTCCGAACAGCTCAAATACCTGCCCCAGCCCGGCCTGGACCCGGTATTGTACGCGACCGGATATCAAGTAAACCGGGTATATTCCACCACCAATGACGATTATGTGCAAACCATAGACGAACGCTACTACCGCTGGATGAGGGCGGTGATCGACCGGGGAATCCGGGTAGTCTATATCTCGCCCTTCAAAGATATTAAGAAGAGCTATTCGACCAACCTGGATAATACCATAAAGATAATCGGTGATTTCCACCGTGATATTGCCACCAAGGGTTTTGTCCTCAATCAGGACCTGAAGAACCTGCCAACCACCAGCAATCCACCCTGGCGGCTGTTAATGATCGGCCTGGGCCTGCTCACGGCTGGCACCCTTTACCTGGGCCTGTTGTTCAAGCTGAAACCGCCCTGGATCATCGGCCTGCTGGCTGCCGGAGCTATCGGCCTTATAGCTGCCATTTTCCTGGTCCATATGGATCTGACTAAATTGTTCGCCCTGGCTGCGGCCATTATCTACCCGGCGCTGTCCAGCCTGCTGCTTTTAATCTATCTCCGGGACAGCCAATCGGGGTTGCCCCTTAAACTGCTTTCTTCCCTGGGTCTTATAGTGGTTGTTAATATGATAGGTGCCTATACCATCATATGCAGCCTGTCCGATATCCAGTTCATCATGAACATCAAAGAGTTTACCGGGGTTAAGCTCGCGTTCCTGTTCCCCCTGCTGCTCTTTGCTCTGAACTATTTCAGCTGTTTTTCCGGACAGCAAAACCTGTTTCGTTATATATGGGATGTCCTGAATGCCAAACCCAGCTATCTGGTGCTCTTGCTCTTTTTCATGGCTGCCGGAGCCGGATACTATTATATAGGACGCAGCGGCAACAATCTGGTGTCGGTTTCGGGGCTGGAGTTAAAACTGAGGGAAATACTTGAGGGCAGCCTGCTGGCCAGGCCGCGCTTCAAGGAAATACTGATAGGCTACCCGGCCCTTTTTGCGGCGGTATATTTATATCATAAATACCGGCAGGAAGCCTGGCTGTTAATTCTTGGTTTCGGCATTGTAATAGGAAGCATTTCCATGGTGAACAGCTTCTGCCATGTGTTTACCGCGGCCTCTATATCGATGATCCGCACCGCAGGTGGGCTGGTACTGGGGATTGCGGCGGGGATGTTGACAATGGCAGCAATATGGATTATTGAAAAGATCTTAAAAAAGGTGTCACCTAATACTTTGTCAGTTAAGCATTCTTGAAGCTTGTTAACCAGAGATGTCAGCTTATATTCTATGCTACATTCCCTGACAAGGGTATTATGACAGGTTTCTTAATGACCAATTATGCTAGAATATTATGGGTAATGAAGGAATCAATCAGTATTTGTTGAATTTTTTAATTTATTAATTAGGTAAGCTCTAAAGATGCCATTAGCCTTGATTAGGAATTACTTGGAAGGTAGTTTTCAATTCCGATGTTTAAAGTGTTTATATATGTAAAGACAATGGATTTTTCGGATTAAAGTGATAAGGTGCAATACATATGAGGTTCCAAGCAAGATACATAACTCTCCTGTTAATTGACGCCATTCTTATCAACTCGGCGTTTTATATTATGTTGTTATTACGTTTTGATGGACATATTCCTGGTCACTATCTGACAGCATTTATGCAATTAATGCCCTTAATATCCCTCATTTCCATAGCATTTCTGGTGGGACTGAAGCTTTACAACCGAATATGGGTGTATGCCAGTATTGGCGAAATGATGGCTATCTTACGAGCTACTACCTTTAGCGTGGCCATTATTGTTATGACGATTTATCTCTTTAAATTGCCTACTTTACCACGAAGTGTGTATATAGGGTCCTGGGTTTTTATGACTGTCCTTATAGGAGCCTCTCGGGTTTGGTGGAGAATTCTGCGCAACAACTTTTCCCAGGAATCTATAGAAAAATTCGAGAACATTTTAATCGTTGGTGCTGGGAATGCCGGGGCTATTTTGCTCAAGGAAATAAAAAACAATCCCCGTCTGAAAATGAATGTCAAAGGTTTGGTAGATGACGATCCCGGCAAACAGGGAATGATTCTTTATAATGTTCCTATTCTGGGGACAAGGAAGCATATTCCATCACTGGTAACGGATTTGGAAATTGATGAAATTATTATAGCCATACCGTCTGCTTCAGGGGAAACCATAAGACAGCTTGTTGACATATGCAGAAAAACCCACGCTCGTCTGCGAATACTTCCCGGCATTTATCAGAGTGCAAAAGGATTGCTTAAAAACCTGCGCGATGTGCGGATGGAAGATCTTCTAAGAAGAGAACCCGTTAAAATCAATCTTACTGAAATAGCAAGCTATATTAGCGATAAAACGGTTCTTGTAACCGGGGCTGGCGGCTCTATAGGCTCCGAACTCTGTCGGCAGGTAGCAGGACAATATCCAAAAGAACTGATTATACTTGATTGCTGTGAAAACAATCTTTTTGAGATTGAAATAGAGTTGAAGGATGGCCATCCAGACATTAGTGTATTTCCGGCCCTGGTCGATATCAGGCTCAAAGGTAAGTTAGAGAAGGTCTTTGAAAAATATAGGCCCCAGGTAGTCTTTCACGCTGCGGCCTATAAACATGTACCAATGATGGAAATCCATCCCGAGGAAGCGATAGAGAATAACGTCATTGGTTCTCTAAATATGGCCCGTTTATCGGACTCATACGGTGTAGAGACATTGATATTCATATCTACCGATAAGGCTGTACACCCTACCAGTGTTATGGGAGCAAGCAAACGTATTGCTGAGTTGACTATTCAAGAAATTAATTCAAACAGTCCGACTCGATTTGCTTCGGTAAGGTTTGGCAATGTCCTCGGCAGCCGTGGAAGTGTTATTCCCACCTTTATAAAACAGATTGAAAAGGGCGGACCTGTTACCGTTACTGATCCCAAAATGGAACGTTTTTTCATGACTATTCCTGAAGCGGTTGAACTGGTTATTCAGGCTGGCGCCATGGCAGAAGGCGGCGAAATCTTTATTCTGGATATGGGGGAAATGATTAAAATAGATGATCTTGCCCGAGACCTGATTCGCCTTGCGGGTTATGAACCTGATACAGACATTCAGATCATCTACACCGGTATAAGGCCGGGCGAGAAACTTTATGAGGAACTATTCACTGACCGGGAAGGTCTTTCTGCCACCCGAAATGAAAGAATATTTATTTCTAAAAAGAAGTTTGACACTAGCATGAAGAGTAT
>JBDKUE010000082.1:0-4121 GCA_039679855.1 Syntrophomonas sp. | reverse complement strand
TTCCTAGCCTTCGTACTTAAACTTTGGCTGGTTTTTTACTTAAAGAGCCGTTGACTTTTACATCAACTTTTTTCGCACTTAAGTCTTGCTGTTCTGTTTTATCAAGAACCTTGGGCTCCCTTTCGGTCACCCCGCTCGCCTGACCGTTTCGTCCGGCGCGCATTGACTATCCTACTACCTTTTGCGTGAACAGTCAACCCTGTAATTTTTTCCAGACCCTTTCAGGTCTTCGGCGCTTAATTCCGGCTTGATTGTAACCTTAAGATTCCTCAATCTCACCAGTATTTGGCGAACTTCGTCGCCCGGCGCGCAATAGTAATATTATCATGCCCCTTAACTTGTGTCAAGATATTTTGCCCTATAAATCGGGAAAAATATGAGTGTAATACGCTGAATTTGCCGGCCCCTGTATATTTATTCCAGCCAGGGGCCTGGAACTGCCCATTTGTCCGTTCCTACTTACCTATTATTGGCATCTGCCTAGCTATTTGCCTTTGCGGATTCTTTCTATTTTAATAGCGCAGTCGGGGCAAACCATTTCACAAATCCTGCAGGCGATGCAGCTATCTTCATCCTTGGGGGTTACCGTGGGTGTACCATAGACCCCCAGCTTATCTGACCAAATGAGGGTGTCGTTGGGACACTTTTCTTTGCACAGGCCGCAGCCTTTACAGTACTCTGGGAATATATAAAAGTTGGCCTTTTCCATAGGGGTTTCGATTGATTCAATCTGCTTATGCATTTAAACTGCCACCCCTTCCTGAAGGGCTTTTTCCCCTAGTTCTTTCCCAATCTGCAGTGCACGGTAGTTCAGCTCGCGCAAGTCCGGATTCTTTTCAAACTTATAGGCCAGTTTGTGGTCGAGGGCCTCTTTAGCCGCTTCGAACGGTACAATATTGGAGAGTCCTATAACCGCCCCCATAATAATGATGTTAAACACCCGGGGATGAAGATCGCGATTGGCGGTCTCCAGAGCGGGAATTCCTACTATTTTTTTGGCTTCCTTGGGCAGATCCTCTTCCGGAATCTTGAAACCGGAATCGTAGACATATATGGTGTTTTGGTCCGAATACATGGTTGTTCTTTCAACGGCCCGCTCACTCAAGGCCACCACAATGTCGGCTTTGAAAAACTTGGGAGCGCCGATGCGTTTGTCACTGACCTGAATAAAAGCAATAGATACGCCGCCCCGTTGTTCCAGGCCAAAGTTGGGAATATAGATGGTCTGTTTATCCTGATTGTAGGCCGCTTCGGCCAGGATTTCCGCTACTGACTGAACTCCCTGCCCGCCTTCGCCGGCCAGTGCTACTCTAATCAGCGACATTGGTTTTTTCCCCCTTCCCAAAAGGACTCTTTATTTCCCCCACCGGGAAGTACTTTTCCATTTCATCCTCTAGAAAGTGCCAGGTCTGCTGGGCATTGGTTCTCCAGTTGGTTGGGCAGGTGGACAGGACTTCAACAAAGGAAAACCCGTTGCCCTCCATCTGATTGCGCAGGGCGTTGCGAATGAAGCGCTTCAACTGCATGTATTTTGATACGGTAGCCCTGGCCACGTATGCTCCGTCAGAGGTCAATGTCGATATAAACTCCGGCCCTTTGGTAGGATATCCAGTTTGCTCCGGGTCGCGCCCATAAGGCGAGGTCTCGGTTTTTTGACCAGGCAGAGTGGTGGGCGCCATTTGCCCGCCGGTCATCCCATAGTTGGTATTATTGACCAGGATAAGCGTTACCTTCTCGTTTCGCACCGCAGAATTAAGCAGGTGCTGGGATCCTATTGAATACCCACCGCCGTCTCCCATATAGCCTATGGTGATTAATTCCGGGCGGGAGCGTTTGATCCCCACCATTACCGGGGTGGTGCGACCATGATGGGTCTGGGTGCTGTCGCAGGCGAAAAAATTCCAGGATAATAGTGAACAGCCAATGTCGCAGCCGAATATCGTTTTGTCCTGAATGCCCAGTTCATCTATATTTTCTCCCAAAGCCTTGAGCACGATTCCGTGTCCGCAGCCGGGACAGAACTTGTGCGGTTTACTAGGTAAGTACCATGATTTTGGTGTTACTGGTGCAACCACTTTTGTGCTCCTCCCTTCTAAAGAACGCTTTTTACCTTACTGATAATATCATGATCTATGATGCCTACACCCGGGTTAAAAAGCGTTTCGATTTTTATGGTCTCTCCATATATCTCCTGCTTGACCAGCCTTTCCAGCTGTCCGTAAGCTGATTCGGCAATCAGGAGTTTTTTAGCCCCACTTCTGGCTATAGCATTCCTCAATGCCTGTTGAGGGAACGGTCTCAAGGTAATAGGCCGGAAATAGCTGGCCTTTATTCCCTGAGCCCGCAGGGCTTTTACAGCATCATCGGCCGCGCGCGATACTACTCCATGAGATACTACGATGATGTCGGCATCGTCACATTCACCCTCGGTCCATTCGATGATGGAAGGGCTTAAGGCTTCGTACTCAGCCGCATGTTTCAATACTACTTCATAGAGTTCCTCTTCCAGGCTGTAAATATTGCACAGATGAGACGGCTCTCTCTCAGCGCCGATCTCTCCCCCCAGACCGATGAGCGGATAGGGAGCAACCATTTCAATGCCTTTATCTTCAGGATCATACATTTCCATGGGTTCTCTCATTTTGGCCTGATAGCCGTCCCCTAAAACGAAGGTGGGAAACCGGTGTTTCCAGGCCACATTAAAAGCCTTAATGGTATAATCATAAATTTCTTGATGAGTAGCGGTGGAATACACAATCCGCATGCCTTCGCCGTTGCCGCCAAAGGTGGTCAGAGTCACTTCCTGCTGAGAATAAACCACAGTGCCGGACGAAGGTCCCCCCCGCTGTTGAATTACTGCCACCAGGGGCAGCCGCATGGCTTCCGCCATACCGAAAGGTTCCTGCATTAATACGTTTCCGGGGCCGGCCGTAGCGGTGAATGCTTTCCTGCCCGCTTGAACTGCACCGCAGGTAGTAAAGCCAGCTGACAGCTCATCTTCCGTTTGCAGGAAATTTCGGTTGTACTTGGGTGCCATGCGTGTCCAATAGTGCATTACCTCATTCTGAGGCGTGATAGGATATCCAAACATGATTTCGGCGCCTGCGGCAAGGGCTGCCCAGGCAACAGTTTCATTGCCGGTTAGAAAAGCCTTCTTTGTTTCACCAATGACTTTATCCATTGCTTATTACTCCTCCCGATGAAAATCCCGGATGATACTCTTACCATATTGCATTGGGCATGTAGCGATTGATAAATTTCAGCGGTATCTCACAGTCCCCGGGCTTTATAATATTCGAAAACTTTTGGTCTACTGCCGCATACATGACATCCATGCCCAATTGGCGTACTGTGTCGCGGATCATCCGGTTTCCCTGGCAGACGATTTCAAGTGTGGTCTCATCTCCCAGATGAGTGTTGGCTATAATTCCGTCGACTCGACCCAGACCGGTTAAAAAATCAATAATTCGCGTGGGCGAATTGGTCATAGGCCGGGTGTAATTTACTACCGCTAATACGTTAAGCTCTGGCGACTCGTCAGCTCCTTCAACCAGGTTTAGGGTTCTGGCCCCATGTACGCCGTACCCGACATCCATAATGATGTCACCTTCATGACGAAGGATCCATCTGGCTTGCGGATTCAACATAGCTCCGGTCTCCCCCAATCCGAAGGAATCCTGCCGGGAAAAGCCAATTACCTTCAAACCCTTACTCTCCAAAAACTCCTTTAAGGGCCTCAAGGTATAAAAGGGCTCTACCGTATCAAGATCGGCCAGCGTGACCCGGTGTCCTGCTGCTTGGAGTTCCAGTGCTCTATTAATTGCGATTTCACTTTTTCCGCTTGCATATTCGCCAATAAATGCTTCAACTACTCGATTAGAATTAATAGAAAAACAACACCTCCTACAGTCTCGCCAACAGTCGATTGAATTAAGTATAATTCAGCCCCAATTGTGCGTCAATAATATTATTTCAACAAATAAATGTTACTCACATTTCCTAAAATATGTTCAATAATATCTTCACACGATGTGATTGGCTTTTTTCTGATTGATAATAGCTTTTCTTTTGTCTTAATTAATCATCCGCTTAATAAAAAAAAGACCATATCTGGCCTTTTT
>JBDKUE010000167.1:0-3232 GCA_039679855.1 Syntrophomonas sp. | reverse complement strand
GAGAGAAGTTAGGATTATGTTGCTTCAAATATTGACTCTTTCCTTACGATTTCTCATCCAGTATAGAAGTGATGTCTTTTACGAATTCAATTGTCTTCATTTCAATATGTTTATTGAGTTCTTCAGGATGATCAAAATCCGGCTGCTCAGCCAGGGTAGACTCAACAATGGAATCCACTCCCGGAAGAGTCTGCGACAGTTTATATCTGCCTAAATTTTTGCCGCTCATTAGCTTGATATACTCAGTGGATCTTTCTGTTGCTTCCACCCAGCCAAACTTCGAATCTACCTTGTTCATGTAAATATACGATGGCTATCTTTAGTTTCTTATTTTTCAAATCAGAAGGTGTAAAAGCGAAATATGTCATATCCATATATCCAAAATATAAGGCGCTGGCGGTGTATTCCGGATGCTTGCTCTCTAGATATATCTTCAGCCCAGACATAAAAGTCATGATTCCTTTGTAAGCTTTCTGGATCTGTCCTTTGCTTAGTTGAATCGTATATTCCCTAACATGATTGTTTAGTGATTCCATAAGTCTACTCCTCGTTCCAGCGATATTTTTTATTCTTCCGCAAAATCTCAAAATTACATCAAACACAGTAATCACTAATATGGATAATGCGACGCTCATAATGACAATTGAACTTCTAGTTTTAATCATTATAGAAAGTGGCTTGCTCGCTAAATTGAAATTTGTCGGTATTGTACTGTTAAATGATTACTTCACCTAAGATTTTATCATGCGGAACAATCAAGCACTTTTCTATCGCTTTCCAATGAGTTTCATACAACTGTTTTTGAGCTTTACCATAATTTTTATCTGTATCGAATTCCCAGTAGAGTACATAGCGAACACATTTTACAATACGAGTAAGTTTGTCAGGTTGAAGCCCATCCTTAATAGTTTTCATATCCTTTATATAGTGTGTACGCTGAATAAGTCGAAGAGATTGACAACCGTCTATTACTTTCATCATTTGAACAGCGTCTTTCATAATAACTTCAAACTCTTTCGTCTTATCTGGCTTTACCTGATAAATACTAATTTCCGAAAACGACAACCTCCTACCTCCTCTAAATTTCTGTTTATCTGCATGTTGTATAAATAATGAAAAAATCTTTTAGTTTCACATTATTAGCCTAATTCGAAGCGCCATACTATGGGGTGGTCTTTGATCATTATTTAATTTAACGATTCCACATTTTACCTCTTATCCCTGCCAAGACTGACAACTTATCCATGAAAAAGAAAAAACCAGACCGTTCTAAAACGATCTGGCAGCCTTTTAGTTTCCCATTATCCTCAAATGTGTTTTCTTTCAAGCCAACCTACTATCACCATGTGGTAAGCATGGGGGACACATCGAGAATCTGCAGCTATGTAAGACAATACAACTTAAAAAGCAAAAAGCGAGCTTCTTTTCAATGCTCGCCTAATGCTCTGTATATGTTTTATCGGTACTAATAGGTTTCTTTAAAGACCTCGAAGTGATCAACTGGGTGATCACAGGCCGGGCAGCGCTCAGGAGCTTCGCTTCCTTCGTGAACGTAGCCGCAGTTGCCGCACTTCCATTGGACCTTTTCATCCTTTTTAAAGACCTGGCCGGTCTCAATATTCCTGGCCAGTTTGTTGTACCTTGCTTCATGGGCCTTTTCTGCCCTGGCTATATTTCTAAAAACCGTAGCGATCTCAACAAATCCCTCTTCTTCAGCTACTTTGGCAAAAGCCGGGTAGAGTTCTTCCCACTCCTCGTATTCTCCGGCGGCGGCCGCTTTCAGGTTGTCCAGGGTATTCCCCTGGGCTACCGGGAAACTGGCGTCTATCTCTATTGTGGCCGGCAGTTCACCTTCGAACCCTGCAAGTAAGAATTTGTAAAAGCGTTTGGCGTGTTCTTTTTCATTGTCTGCGGTCTCGATAAAGATGTTCTTGATCTGTTTGTAGCCCTCTTTGTCCGCCACCGAAGCCCAGTAGGTGTAGCGGTTGCGGGCCTGCGATTCACCGGCAAAAGCCTTCATCAGATTTTCAGCGGTTTTGGTTCCTTTTAAACTCTTCATAGTATTCCTCCCCTCTGATTTTTTGATATAAGGCAGCTTTCTTCATTCATTTTACACGTTATAACTATTTTGCCATAGAGGCAAACAGCTTTTCGCCTTCCCGGAAAGCCTTCAGGTTTACGTCCAGGGCCTTGGCGGGAACCATTGTGGCTATGGCTTTTTCCACTTCTTCAGCCGGAATTCCCATGGCTCCGGACAGCATGCCCACCAGAACCACATTGGCGGCTTTTACGTTGCCGCATTCGATGGCAATGCTGGTGGCGTCGACAACGGTGGTATCGGGAACCATTGCAGCGATCTTCTGATCGATGTCCTGCGGGTACTTGGCCTTACCGGTCATTACCGGCAGGGGGTCCACCCGGTCGTTGTTTATGATCACTTTGCCGCCTGGCTTCAGGTAGTCCAGCCAGCGAGCCGCTTCCAGCTTTTCAAAGGCCAGCAACACGTCGGCGTCGCCTTTCTTGATGATCGGAGAATAGATCTTTTCCCCATAGCGGACCTGGGATACTACGCTGCCGCCCCGCTGGGCCATGCCGTGTATTTCCGAAACCTTAACGTCATAACCCATCTGAACAACCACCTGGGCGATAATGCGGCTGGTCAACAGGGTCCCCTGCCCTCCAACTCCGACAATAAGGATGTTTCTCGTCTCGTTTGGCATAGTTATCCCTCCACTATCTTGACGGCGTCAAAGGTGCAGACCTGGGGACAGAGGCCGCAGGTAATGCAGTTATTGGGGTTGATCACCGCCAGTTTTTCTTTATCAAGCCAGTACATACCGGTGCAGCCGATGCGGATACAGATTTTGCATCCTTTGCACAATTCGGTATCCACATAGTATTTTTCTTTGGGGGGCTCTTTTACGATCAGGGCACAGGGCCGCTTGCAGATGATGACCGAAGGCTCCCTTCTGTCCAATTCCTCAGTCAGAGCCTGCTTCAATTCATCCAGTTTTAGTGGATCAACCACCCGCACATGCTCGATTCCCACCGCTTTGCACAGGGCCACCAGGTCCAACTTGCTGGTAGGCTGGGCGGTAATGGTGCGCCCGGTGGCCGGGTGGTCCTGATGGCCGGTCATGGCCGTGGTGTCGTTGTCCAGGATGAGAACGGTTGAAGTTCCCTGGTTGTATACGATATCGACAAGGCCGGTTATGCCTGAATGAACAAAGGT
>JBDKUE010000158.1:0-37407 GCA_039679855.1 Syntrophomonas sp. | reverse complement strand
ACCTGCCCAGGTAACAAAGTCCATGCAAAGTATGTAACCGAGTGGTTTAAAGAGGTCCAAAACGATCTGGATATTTATATCCCCTGGGTCGGGTATGACAGTTGGTCAGCCACTTACTGGGTTGAGGAAATGCGCGGTGAGTTCGGGAAAGAAAGCATGATCCCGGTTATCCAGGGAAAGAAAACTCTTTCCAGTCCTATGCAGCAGCTGGGCGTTGACCTGGAGAGCAAGCTGGTGATCTATAACAATAATCCGATAGACAAATGGTGTCTGGCCAATTCTGCCAAAGAAGAAGATAAAAACGGAAATATCCAATTGTGTAAAACATCAAAGAGAACCAAACGCGTAGATGGAACTGCAGCTCTGCTCGATGCCTATGTTGTGCTGCAAGACCGATTATCTGAATACCAAAGCATGATTTAGAGGGGGTGAACCCAATAGGATTATTTGATCGATTCAGGAATAAAGAACCCACACAACCACAGCAAACTAAATATCAATTGGTAACTGAGCGCGGGAATGGCTTCTATGCCTGGAACGGTAAGATCTATCAATCCGATATTGTCCGAGCAGCTATGCGGCCTAAGGTAAAGGCCATAGGAAAGCTGGTGGCCAAGCATGTGCGGCAAACTGTGTTGAAAGACGGTACCAGGAAACTGGAAATTAATCCGGATGCCTATATCAGGTTTTTACTGGAGGAACCGAACCCATATATGACCGGGCAAAAGCTGCAGGAGAAGCTGGCGTCTCAACTGATCCTGAATAACAATGCTTTTGCTCTGCTTATCCGGGATGAATTCGGGTATCCAATAGAAATCTATCCTATTCCGGCAGTGTCAGCTGAAGCTATTTATGATAAACAGTATACGCTCTATCTGAAGTTCGTGTTTGTAAACGGGAAAATATACACCTTCCCCTATGCGGACATAATCCATTTGCGGCAGGACTTCAACAATAATGACATATTTGGAGATTCGATAGCCCCTGCCCTGGCTCCCTTGATGGAGATAGTCACAACTACTGACCAGGGCATAGTTAAGGCGATTAAAAATGGCGGGATAATCCGATGGCTGCTCAAATTTACTCAATCAATGCGGCCGGAAGATTTGAAGATGCAGGCTGCCAACTTTGCCGCTAACTTTTTGAGTATTGATAATACTGGTACCGGGGTGGCTGCCACAGATGCCAAGGCGGAGGCCCAGCAGATCGATCCGAAAGATTACGTACCCAATGCCACCCAAATGGACAAGACCACTCAACGTATATACTCATTGTTTAACACCAACCAAAAAATAGTCCAGTCAGAGTACGATGAAAACGGGTGGAATGCGTATTATGAAGCTGAGGTCGAACCGGTGGTAATTGAACTCAGTAATGAGTACACCAGGAAGATATTCACCCGGCGGGAACGCGGTTTTGGGAATCGGATACTGTTTGAGGCGGCCAACCTGGCCACCGCCAGTATGCAGACTAAGTTAAACCTGGCCCAGATGGTTGACCGAGGTTCGCTCACTCCAAATGAGTGGCGTGAAGTGTTTAACCTGGTACCGGTTGACGGCGGCGACGAGCCCATCAGGCGGCTCGATACTGCCGTTGTGAATCAAGTTAATAGCTTGATTCAAAGACTTGGTGGGGATAGTGATAAAGAAATTTTGGCCACCATAAACAAGTTGTTAACCTGCCGGGTGAAGGGAGGTGACAAGGCTTGAGAATCGATGTAAAAGGCACGATTGTCAGTAATGGTGATAAGTGGATCTACGAATGGCTTGAGTACGATGCCACTTGCCCCAATGACGTAAATAAGGTTATAGACCAGGCTAATGGGGAGCCCCTGGAAGTGTATATAAACTCCGGAGGGGGAGACATTTTTGCAGGGTCTGAAATATACTCCGCTCTAAGAAGCTACAAGGGTGAAGTTAATATTCATGTGGTAGGATTCGCTGCATCAGCAGCCAGTGTGATTGCTTGTGCTGGTAAAAGTGACATAGCGCCGACAGCTATGGTCATGGTACATAATGTATCAGGCGGAGCCCGGGGTGATTACCATGTTATGGATAAGAGCAGTGATGTGCTGCAGACAGCCAACAGGTCAATCGCTGCGGCCTACATGGCGAAAACCGGTATGAGTGAGAAGGAAGCCCTGGCGATGATGGATCAGGAAACCTGGCTCACCGCTCAACAGGCCGTAGACAAGGGGTTGATTGACAAGATAGCTGAAAACCAGAATTTGAAACTGGTGGCAGCTTACCAGACACCCCTGATACCACAGACAGTGATAGATAAAGTCAGAAACATCGTAAAGAACCCGCTCAATGAAGCGGGTATTTTAACGCCTGAAAAAGCCCAGGCGAAACTAAATTTACTAAAATTGGGAGGTACAAAATGAACAGAGAAAAGTATTTAGCTGATCGTAAAGTCCTGATGGACGAGGCCCAAACCCTGATAGATGCCGGCAAACTGGATGAATTCGAAGCCAAGGTCAAGGAAGTAGAAGCTTTGGATGCCCAGTTTGAGGCCGCCTGTAAAGCTCAGGCCAATCTGGCGGCTCTCAATGATAAAACTACTGTAACCCTGTTAGAGAATAAGAGTACTACTGTGGAAGGGAAGGTGATCGAGAATATGACCACCGAAGTCGTTGCCAAAGATAACCTGTATGCAAGCCTGGATTACCGCAATGCGTTCATGCGCAATGTTTTAGCCGGTGAGCCTATTCCGGCCAATTTATTAAACACCGATGCCAATACCAAAACCACCGATGTGGGCCATGTGATCCCCGCTCCAGTCATGGAAAAAATTATCGAGAAGATGGAAGCCACCGGCATGATTCTGCCCTTGGTCACCCGTACCAGTTACAAGGGTGGCCTGGCTATTCCGACGTCCAGCGTTAAGCCGACTGCTACCTGGGTGGCTGAGGGTTCTGGTTCCACCAAGCAGAATAAAACTACTGGCTCTATAACCTTTAACTACTACAAACTGCGCTGTGCCGTAAGTGTATCTCTGGAAGTTGATACAGTAACCCTGGCTATCTTTGAAACCACCCTAATAAACAATGTGGTTGAAGCTATGACAAAGGCTCTGGAACAAGCTATCATCAGCGGTACCGGTGGGGATGCTTACCAGCCGACTGGTATTTTAACAGAGACACCGGAAACCGGACAGAAGATTGAAATTACCAAAGCCGGCAAGGTCACTTATGAAAAACTGGTGGCCGCTGAAGCTGCTCTGCCACTGGCCTATGAAAACGGAGCGGTATGGTTTATGACCAAGTACACCTTCATGAATTGCTTTGTTAGTATGGTTGATGCAGAAGGACAGCCTATCGCCCGGGTAACTTATGGGATAGCTGGCAGACCGGAAAGAACGCTGTTGGGACGGCCCGTAATCCTCAACGATTACATGAGCAACTACTCAGCTGCGCCGGATGCTGACACGGTCTTTGCGTTCCTGTTCAACCCGAAGGATTACGTCCTTAACAGTAACCTGCAGATGACCATTAAGAAGTACGAGGACAACGACACCGACGACCAGATCACCAAGGCCATCATGTTGGTAGATGGTAAGGTAGTCGATAAGAACTCCCTTGTCACTCTGGTCAAAAAATCTAACTAAGGAGGTAATGGCTAATGACTTTACCGGGCTATAACCATAAATTTGGCCAGCAAATTATGACGGATGCAGAAAGCGTGGATATTGACCGCGCCTTCCTTGCCCATTATCACATTGATGCGTCAGATGCTGTAATAGCTGATGCAGATGGAGTTCTTAAGATTAACTTGGGCGCAGAAGCCCAGACTGTCGATGATGGGATAGTCAGTCCAGCTGTTCCCCGTAATCTTACTGTCGTGGGGAATGTCTCCGGGATAACCGGCACGGTAAAAATTACTGGTACCGATTTTGCTGGAGATGCGATCGAGGAGAGCTTTACCCTGAACGGAGATACTGCTGACACGGGCGATTTGGCCTTCAAAACCATCACGAAGGTGGAATTGCCTGTGCAGACTCATACCCCTGCTCAGCAAACCGAAACTATTCAGGTGACCGCTGGGGTTTCAGGCGCTCCGGGGGATATTACCGTGGCTGTCACCGCAACAGCCCTGGGGGATAATTCCCCCGCTTCTGTTGCAGTAACTCTAACGGCTGATGACAATACGGCGGCTGAAGTGGCCGCAAAGATTGTTGATGCACTTAATGATGACGACACAATCAGTGCAGCATTCACCGTTTCGGTCACCGGTGCGGGAAATGACACCGTTACATTGACTGCAAATGCCCTGGCTGCAAACGACACCACTTGGGAAATTGCCGTAACAGCAGGGGACACCGGTGTTACTGTTGGTAGCTCTACCAATGGCACTCCGGGTGTCCCTTATGACATCGTCAGTATTGGTTGGGGTGACAAATTCGGGCTGCCTTATAAGCTCTATGCCGATGAATTAGTCATCCTTAAGCTGTTCAATAAGGCGAAGGAAATCACGGAAGGAACCATAACAGCTGACGCGGATGACCTGGCGAAAAATGTATACGACCCCCATGACACTACCCTGGGGGTGGACATTGACTTGTATATAATCGTGTAAAGGAGGGCTTATAATGGCCATCCTGGATGATGTAAAAGCAAACCTGAGGATATCAGGTAATGCCTTGGATGATGATATCCAAAGCGACATTGACGCCGCTTTGATGGACCTGCAGAGGGTTGGGATTGATACAAGTGATCAGTACCAACCACTTATTATTAAGGCGGTTAAGCTCTATTGCCGATGGCAGCAGGACTATATGGGCAAGGGTGAACAGTATTACAAAGCCTATACCGGCCTGATGCAGGCCCTATCTTTGGCAGGTGATTATATTGCAGAATCTGAAAATTAAGCTAATATCAATCTCCGTTACCGATGATGATATTGGCAACCAGGTGCCTACTGAAACAGCTACTGACGTATGGGCTGAGGAAACTGGAGTCAGACAGTCGGAATTTTACAATGCTGCCGTTGCCGGTTTGAGACCTGAAAGGACCTTTGTGATCTGGGCGAATGAGTACAGTGGCCAGACCAGGATCGAGGCTGACGAGGTTAAATATAAGCTGATACGAGCTTATAATAACCCAGCCAAAAGTGAAATGGTGGAGCTGGTTTGCGAAAGGGTGACCGCCGATGGCTAACATAAACATCGACCAGCTGGCCGCCGAAATAGCTCAGGGCCTGGCCGACTACTCCCAGGATGTGGTTGAGAAAGTAAATATCAGTGGAGAGCGAGTGGGTAAGGCTGCGGTTAAGAAACTTAAAGCCGTAAAGTTTAAAACTGGCGGAGAATACTCAAAGTCCTGGCGTTTAAAAACCGAGCCAGAAGTTGGCCAACCGAATAAACAAATAATCCATAACAAGGATCATTATCGACTCACACATCTGCTGGAAAAGGGCCATGCGAAAGTCGGCGGCGGTAGAGTAGAAGGAATTCCGCATATCAGACCCGTTGAAGAAGAAGTGATCAGAGATTTCACTGCAGAAGTAGAGGAGGTGATTAGGCGTGGATGAAGCTACACTATTTACACTGCTCAAAACTACCGGGCTCCCCGTGGCTTATCACCATTACACGTCGCCGCCCAGCCCTCCATATGTTGTATACCTGTTCTCATATAATTCAAATTTTGGCGCTGATGATAAGGTATATGACGCCGATAAAAATTATCAAGTAGAGCTATACACGACCAAGAAAGACCTTGCATCAGAAGCCCTGATTGAAGGTCTTTTTAATTCCAATGATATTTACTATGAGAAAACCGAGACGTTTATTGATAGTGAGGGCCTGTACCAGGTTCTTTACGAGATTTAGGGAGGTTAGACGATGGCTAATAAAGTGAAATACGGCCTGAAAAATGTATATTACTCTGTAATTACGCTGGCAAACAACGTGCCCAGCTATGCTACTCCGGTTAACATTCCGGGTGCAGTAAATTTGGCCTTATCTCCGGTAGGGGAAAAAGTTAAATTTCCGGCTGACGACATAGAAGACTATTTTGCTGAGAACATAAACAACGGCTATGATGGATCACTGGAAATGGCTCTTATTCCAGATAGTTTTAGATCTGATGTCCTGGGGGATACGGTGGACACGAATGGCGCTGTTATTGAGAATGCAAATAGTACTGTTAAACGGTTTGCATTAATGTTTGAGTTTGACGGGGATGCCAAAAAGACACGGCATGTGCTATATAATGTACTTGCTAACCGGCCAGGCATCGAAGGTAAAACCCGGACAAGCACAAAAGAACCCAACTCAGATAAATTAGATATTGAGGCAAGGCCAGCACTTGACACATCCGATGTTAAGGCTAAGGTAGAACAAGGCGGTACCGGTTACGATACCTTCTTCAGCGCAGTATACCTCAAGAACGCCGTAACTAATACCGCGGCTGATCCGGCAGACTTCAGTAAAGCCGGCTCGGTTGATGTGGCTATCGATGTGACTTCTTCCAGTGGAACCAATGCGGTTAAGAGCGTATACGTGGACGGCGTGCCGGTCGGGTTCGCACATCTTACTATCTCTGGAGTAGATGTCACTTTGGCCAATGCATTCATCGATACCCTGGACAATGGAGATCATACTATCCTGATTGAATTTACTCAGGGTAATGCGGTCAGCGTAACCCTTACGGTGGGGGCATAATCTATGGAAAAAATACTGACTATAGACGGGCGTCAGGTGAAGTTCAAATCCACTGGCGCCTTTTTACTTCGCTATAAAGCTCAATTTGGCCGGGATGCTATCAAGGATATATATATGTTGCAGGGAGCAGTAGACAAAGGCAAAAAGATTAAAAACATAGACGCCTTGGATATTGAAGTAATATATAACTTGGTTTGGACATTAGCCAAGACTGCTGATCCGAATATTTCTCCTCCGTTGGAATGGCTGGATGGGTTCTCAGAGTTTCCACTTGACGAAATAGTCCCCGAAATAGAGGATATGATCTTCAGCTGTCTCACATCAACCGTACAAAGTAAAAAAAAATAGAAGACACAGATAATGAAACCCCTTTCGAGCTCACGACAGAGTTGGTAATGTTGCGGGCAATCGAAAGGGGTTTAACTTTGCGCGATTTTGAGGACCTGACACTTGGGATGATAATCGGCTATATAACAGCTTACAACAATGAGCATCTAAGTGACGACGAGCGAGAGGACACAGTAAGGCAGGCGACTCAGGCGGATTTTGATAGGTGGTGAAAACATGGCTGGACAAATTAAAGGGATCACTATAGAAATAGGCGGTAATACTCAGCCCCTGGAAAAAGCCCTGGGCGACGTAAATAAAAAGACCCGAGACTTGCAAGGTGAATTAAAATCCGTCGAGCGTCTCCTCAAATTGGACCCGGGTAATACTGAGTTGCTGGCCCAAAAACAGAAGCTCTTGACTGAGCAGGTTGAAAACAGCGCCGAAAAACTAAATCGGCTTAAGGCTGCTCAGGAACAGGTCAATCAGGCTTTCCAGCGCGGCGACCTGGGCGAAGAACAATATAGGCATTTCCAGCGCCAGGTAATTAATGCTGAACAGGACCTTAAAAAGTTTGAGAACCAGCTGAAAGAAGTCAGTAGTAAAACAAAAATAACCGGTGCAGACATAAAAGAAATGGGCGATAAGGTCAGGGGTATTGGCCAGAGCATGTCGGTGGGAGTTACCGCGCCTATTGTCGGTGGTTTTGCGGCTGTCACTGAAGGAACCAGAGAACTCCGAATGGACATGGGTAAGTTGGAGGCGGCGTTTACTACAGCAGGGTTCACCGCAGAACAAGCAAAAGATGTGTATTTTGATTTTTACGGCATCCTGGGAGAATCTGATACAGCTATTGAAGCGGTAAATCACCTGGCTCAGTTAACGAATAGCCAGGAGGAGTTGGCTGATTGGACCACGATTGCAACGGGTGTATTCGCCACTTTTGGCGATTCTCTGCCGATTGAAGGACTAACCGAAGCAGCCAATGAAACGGCAAAAGTGGGACAAGTCGTTGGCCCTTTAGCCGACGCCCTTAACTGGGCTGGCATCAGCGAGGATGCGTTTAATAAAAAACTAGCAGCCTGCAGCAGTGAACAAGAACGTGCGGCACTTATAACCGAAACGCTAACCGGTAAATATGGTGAAGTCGCGGAAAAATACCGTGAGGTCAATGCCGAGGTTATTAAGGCTAATGAGGCGAATGCAAGACTTAAAGATAGTTTTGCCATACTGGGAGCTACATTAGAGCCAATATTGACTCCGATAATCGAGAAAGTTACAGAGTTTGTAAACAAGTTTAACGAAATGGGTCCGGCCGGGCAAAAGATAGTGCTCATTGTGGCGGGGATCGCCGCGGCGATAGGGCCACTGCTGATAGTTATAGGTTCACTTATGACTGCCTTACCCGGATTAGCAACAGCAATCGGAGTATTAACAGGCCCTATAGGTATAACAATAGCTGCTATTGTGGCTATTGGGGCGGCATTGGTAGCCCTATATAAAAACAACGAGGAATTTCGAGAATCGGTTAATAAAATTTGGTCGGAGATAAAGGAATCTATTAAATCAGCTATAGACCAGATTACAGCATGGTGGCAGGAATGGGGACCTGCCATTATGGCTATTGTAAAGCCGATTTGGGAAACGATAAAAACATATATAACCACGGTCGTAAAGGTAATTGGCGAAATTATATCATTATTTCTCAATGTTCTGACCGGCGACTGGGAAGGAGCCCTGAATGATTTAAAAGATATAGCACAGACTCTGTGGGATGGCATTAAAGGTATTTTTAAAGGGCTGGCTGATACACTATCAGGCATTTGGAATCTGATCATACAGGTGGCAAGCAACCGATGGAACACATTTAAGGAAACAATATTAAGCCCAATCAGATCAGCAAAAGACTCGTTGATGGGTATTATATCATCCATTGTTAACGCTTTTGCCAATATGCGGATAAGCATACCTACTCCAAAACTTCCGCACATATCAGTATCTACTAAGTATAAATCAGTCGGAAGTGTAAAAGTACCCTATCCTGATTTTGACTTAAATTGGTACAAGACCGGCGGTATTTTTGCGAGACCAAGTGTAATTGGTGTTGGTGAAGCGGGAACTGAAGTAGTGGCTCCGTTGGACAAATTGCCTGGTTTAATTGCCCGCGCATTAAAAGAAGCTATTGGGGCTAACGGTGCGGATAGTACTGGATTTGATAGACCTATACAATTAGTTGTCAATCTCGATGGAAGAGTAATTGCTCAAAACCTATATAACCTACAGCAAGACAAATCCAGGGGAAAGGGGATGCGGTAAATGAGTGGTTTAACATTCAATGGCGTCCATAGCGCAACTTTTGGCCTGGGCGTGAGAGTATATCGTCCCCTACTCCCTGGCACCAGCGATAATTATGTAGATATCCCGGGCCGTGCCGGCAGCATCCTTTATCCAGGCAAACCCAAAGATAGGCTAATTCCAGTTGAATTTGGTTTCATGCCTGGCAGCCGGGCCCTGTTTCGATCCAGAGTTTGGGAGATATCAGCCTGGTTGGGCACAGAAGAGCGCAAAATACTGATCATTGATGATGAGCCGGATAAAATCTATATCGCAAAACCAGAGGGCCAGGTTGACCTTGAACAAGCGTTTTTGCTGGGAAAATTTACGGTTGTATTCAGGGCTGAACCTTATACATATGGATCGGAACAAAATCAAGCATTTGTAAATGATGCCGCCGCTATAACTAACAGTGGGACGGTAGAAACCCCGCCCCGATTATCTGTAATCTTTACGGCCGCAGCGGCTGAATGGAAAGCTGCTCTAGTTACTGGTGAATACATTCGGATAGTGCATAATTTTGTGGCTACTGATACTCTGGAAATCGATTGTAAGACCGGGGCTATATACCATAATGGTACCCGAGCAATGAACCTGTTGGACTGGCAGAATAGCATACTGTTTAGTTTGGCCAAAGGGGAAAATACCTTGGCGATAACGCCAACTGGTAAATGTAATGCGATTATCTACTGGACCCCCAGATACTTATAGAGAGGAGGCAATAATTTGGCTTGGGATACGCAAGAAATATTAAGGTCTTTTGGCGCTCCTGTTCCACAGTATTATAATCCAACAACTGACAAATATGAGGTCTTGCAGGGTGTAAACGGTGCAGCGCGGCATATTTTGTACGGAGCCGATGGCAACCCGGTAAGTGTTGTTAGTAACAAACTGGCAGTAAGGGCAAGTGAAATTGAGGCGATTTTAGGGACCACAAATGACACGGCTGTAATAGACCCTACTTTGACTGCCAGTGAAATAGCACTTCTCAAAGGGCTGTTAAAGCAGATGCGCGGGGAAGGTACTGCCGGAAAATCAATGCCTGTTCAACTAACGGGAAGTAATATGCAATGGACAACGATAGAGTTATCGAATCCATCTGGAGATTTAATCGCTCATGGAACAAGTAAAGTTTATTACCTGAGTTCTACAATAATGCCCTATATGGATGAAATTGTTGTTAATTATAGAATCTTTCCTACATATACGGCTCATACAAACAAACTTAGGATAGCTTATTACGACCCTATTAATAATGCGTCTTATGAAAACGTTGATTTATTGGTGTCAGGTAGTCGGGGTGGAGGTATATCGGCAAGGCATCAAGTTAGACCTCCATTTCCTTCGACCCCAAATACTATGGCAATAGTCTTGAGTAACGAGGATGTAGCAGCCGATTATACTTATAGAGTTTGGTTAACCTATAAGAAATTGGGAATGTAGGGAGGTATTATATATGTTACCGGATACTTTTAACGATATTATTACCGAAGATAACAAGGTAGTCCTTGAAAGGTCAGATGATTCTGTAGTTATTGCTACTGTGGAAATGGTAGAACAAATGATAACAATTGAACCTACAGGGAAATGGGCAGAATATATTTCACAATGGAAAGTTGAAGAGAGAATATAGTTCTTCCACTAACGGAATAGCGATAGTTAAAGAAGATTAGCAATAAGGCATACGTATAGATTTGCAAAAACAGGTATATAGTATATACTAAAATAAAAATGCGGCAGGGCGAAAGCCCTACCGCGGTCTTTGGCTAAGCTCTTTGGGTTGTAGGGACCCAGAGAGCTTTTACATTGTTAGCACTTTCGCAATGCCCTTGCCGTACACAGTATGTACAGGCTGGCACTCGATAATTGCTACCACAAAAAGATAGCGGCGCAATAACAAATGTAAAAGTCATAGGGCAGTCCTCCTTTCCTGTAAAGTATCTATGTTAAAAGCGAGAACGCTTGTTGTTTTCAAGCAAAAATATAAGCGCTTTACATAGGATACTTTTATTTTGGAGAACACCCCTGTAAACCAAATGCCTAGCTGAGACACTAACATTTTAGCACATATTTTTCCAAACGAGGTAGCAATAATCTATTCTATTTAAAATAACTCTAAAAGACGGGGTGATAACTTGCTTTACATATTTGATCCGGATGAAAATTTAATAGCACTGCTTAAACCTGATTTTACCCGTTCACATGGCCCGACTACAACCAGTCGGGCTTTTCTTATGGCTGAGTTCCCGGCCGAATTTGACCGTGAGCCAACATTCGGATGTCCATACTGGGATGCTGTTCACCATGAGATTCTTAACGGTGAAAATACATTTAAGTTTACGGTACCCGCTGGCGAATCTGATGCAGCACATGTTCAGCCCGGCAACCTGGTTGCATTTAAAGATCTGGACGCTGCCTGGCAATTCTTTGAAATCAAACGTATGGTTGATTTACACGGTGATGGACTGACCAGAACTGCTTACTGTGAGCATATCCTGTATGAACTTATTGATGATATTGTAACCGACAAAAGACCGTCAGCCGGAGCCACAGCAGCCCTTACAGGAATGCTTGAGAGCACCAGATGGAATGTAGGGATAGTTGATGATCTTGGGACGGCAAGCACAACCGCGTACTATGAATCTGCTTTGAGCGCAGTGCAAAAGGTAGCTAACGCCTGGAAAGGTGAACTAAACTGGCGGTGTGTTATTACGGGTGGCGTCATTACCCGCTATGTTGACCTACTGGCCATGAGGGGAACCGATACAGGAAAACAGTTTATTTACGGCAAGGATATCCTGGAACTGGAGAGAGAAGAGGACTCCACACCTGTGAATACTGCCTTGTACGGCAGGGGTAAAGGGGTAGAAACAGAATCTGGCGAGGGCTACGGCCGCAGGCTAACTTTTGCTGATATCGTTTGGACAACTGCAGGCGGGGATCCGGTAGACAAACCAGCGGGGCAGGAGTGGGTTGGAGATCCCACAGCTTTGGCTCAATGGGGCAGGCCTGGAGGTAGGCACCGGTTTGATATATTTACTGATGAGGACGAGACCGATCCATCTGTGTTGCTACAGAAGACATGGGACGCACTCCAAGATCAGCTGACACCTCGCGTAACATACCGTGGGAAGGTCATAGCTCTGGAAACATTGACCGGCTATAGCCATGAGGCTGTTCGGCTGGGAGATTTAACCCGAGCAATTGACCGATATTTCCGGCCAGAATTGGTTGTATCTGCTCGGGTAATAGAAATGGAACGTGATTTATTAGCCCCAGAAAATACCGAAATAGTCTTAGGCAGTTTTGCACCGACAATCGTCGAAGCAACGATAAACACGGCCAGGCGGGTAGATGATCTGGCGAATAAACCATACAACACAAAATGGCTTGATGGCGTAATAGACGTGTTACAGAATGCAATAGAGAACAGCCAGGCCTATATCTTTGAGACACCCCAGGGGACGTTGCACCTGAACGCACCAACCTATGATCAGGCAACCGAAGCTATGCTGCTTGGAGGTGGCCGATTTGTGATAGCTAATCAAAAAGACGGTAACGGCGGCTGGAACTGGAGGACCTTTGGAGATGGCGCAGGCTTTACGGCCGATTTATTGAATGCAGGTAGAGTACGAGCCGAATTTGTACAAATAGGTTCATTAACAGAGTTTGAAGCAGGGTATAACCCAGTTGATAATCATCTATATTTTCAATATTCTATAGATGGTGTGAGTTGGCATGATACTTTCAACTCTGCGACTGACCTATACATGCGGCAAAAAGTAGGTGACAACGGTACATGGTCAGAGGCAGCTAGAATAGCAGCAGTAGATGGGGTTAATGGAGCAGATGGTGTTGATGGAACACCAATAATATGGAAAGGCGATTATGCGTCACCACCAGTAAATCCGCAAAATGGCTGGGCTTATCGCAATACAACTGATAAAAAATCGTATGTATATCAAGATAATACTTGGTATCAAATGACCATAGATGGAATTGATGGTATTAACGGGGCCAATGGTAGCAATGGGTTATCCATTATATGGAAGGGTGATCTAACTACTCCTCCTCTCAATCCAATTACTAATTGGGCATATCGGGATACGAACAATGGTCAGGTTTACATTTACAACGGTAACGCTTGGGAGCTTATGGTTGCAGATGGTAGTGATGGAATAGACGGTGCCCCGGGTGCAGATGGGATGTCAGTATTTATAACCTATAATGATAATGCTACCAATAATCCTCCTGCTACTCCCACAGGTGACGGAACTACAAATGGATGGCATACTACTCCCACATTTCGAACAAATTGGATGAGTCAAAAGGTAGCTGCAAGTGCTGTCGAGGGTACATGGGGAAGTCCTATTTTGATTAGTGGCGGTAGAAAGTTTACTGCCCAACCAGTTCCACCTTATGATATTGGTGATTTATGGTTAGTCTCTGGTGCAAACACTAAAATTTGTATAGTGGCTAGAGACTCTGGCGCTTTTGTTGCAGCTGATTGGCAGGATACAGCTGCAGCTAAATTTGATTCTCCGGGTTATGTAGTATCAACACCCGAGGGTATTAAAGTTTTTGATGCTAGCAATGCACTTAGGGTCCTTCTCGGTAGTTGGCTAAAAGATACGATCAGAAAATATGGACTGAAAATTATTGGCGGGGAAATCTACAGTTCAACAGTACGTTCTGGTGCAGAAGATGCTACTACTTATATTCAGTTTGTGCCTCCTAATAAATTACAAGTAGTCTATCAAGGTGTAGTCAGATTAGAGATTTCTGCAGACTTAGGCAGTCAAATAACATTTAAAGGAAATTCGGGGCAAGAAACTGGTTATATTTATACAACAGATTCAATCTTTCATATCTTCCCTTGTGGTACTGGGGAGGAATTGCGTGTAGGAGGAAATCTTAATGTGCTGGGTGATATGTCTTGTACGGGTTCCAAACCAGCGCAACAAGTCACTGAAAACTATGGTTTGCGTTATATGTACGCTACAGAAGCCCCAGAATTAGTCTATTATGACCGTGGAGTAGCTAATCTTATCAATGGCGAAGTTACTGTTTATTTTGACCCGATTTACTTGGAGTGTATCGAACCTGATACAGATTTAACACCGTGGCAGATATGGGTACAAGCATATGGTGATCCTGATGTCTATGTATCAGAAGTAGGAGCAGATTGCTTTAGGATTAAAGAACGTAACGGTGGGACAAGTAATAACAAAGTGGTTTGGAAACATGAAGCTATCCGCAAAGGATATGTAGGAATACGATTGATGGAGGTGACTGAATAATGGCAGACTTAAGCAGAGAGGATATTTTAAAACGGATTGCCGCCGAAGAAGCAAGAATGGCCAGTGCATACAGGAACATAGAGGGACTAACCACACAAGCAGGGAAGTGTCAGGATGAAATAACCCGATACTATGCCCTGCTTGATGCTTTACCAGCAGAAGAACCTACTGTGTAGTAGCAAGATTAGTATTTGATGGGAGGGGATGGGATTGGACGAACAGGATCGTATCGAACATCGGCTTAATGACCATGCTGATAGAATCAGGGTGCTTGAGACATCAGATGCCAGGCAAACTGTAATGATCGAGCAACTCTGCGAGAAACTGGACAATTTAACATCCTGGATAAAGGCTCTCGTAATAACCATAATAACTGGCGGCGGGGGCTTTTTTGTGTGGTACGTCCAGAGTTTACCGCGATAGCGGGGAAAGGAGTAAAACATGAGAATAGGAATAGACCCGGGCCATGGTGGCCGTGACCCGGGAGCAATCGGCCCGACGGGTTTATATGAAAAAGATGTAACCCTGGCAATCTCCATGGAACTTAATCGACTGCTGCAGGCTGCAGGTTTAGAAACCTTTGTGGTCAGATCGGATGACCGCACCATGGAGCTTGTCACCAGAACCGCGCTTATTAACAACATGAAATGTGACCTGGCTATATCGGCTCACTGTAATTCGACCGGCAGCCAACAGGCCAATTACATATCGACATTTATCCAAGCCCAGGGCGGTGAAGCTGAGAGGTTGGCTCAAAAGGTGCAGAACGAACTGGTACAGGCTACCGGTTGGCCTGATGGCGGCGTCCGGGTGAAAAACCTGCACATGACCAGAGAAACCAGGATGCCGGCTATCCTGTGTGAGTGTGGATTTATATCGAATCCGGGCCAGGAAGAGCAGCTCCGGCAGCCCGAAGTACAAAAGAAAATAGCTCAGGCAATTGCAGATGGGGTGTTGGACTATTTAGGTATAACGAAAGGGGATAAGAATATGACCGTAGACGAAGCCCTCGAAATCATGGTTGCCCAGGGTGTAATTAGCAGCCCTGGCTACTGGAGCAAGGCCGCTGAGTGCGTTAAATATCTGGACGCGCTTATCATCAACATGGCGAAGAAAATACAAGGAGGTAAGTAGATATGCAGGAACAAGAAAAAAAGAATACCAAGCTCTACAACCGGTTATGTAGGCCGGCTTTTTATGTGGCCTTATTGGGAGCTGCAAAACTGGTCACAGATGCTTTTGGTCTGCAGCTGATATCAGATGACCAGGTTAACTCTATTGCCAACGGCTTGGCTGCCCTGGCCACTGTGGCAGGGGTAGCGATAGGATATGATGCTTAGAGAGGAGATGATCCTTGTCTGCGGGGGCCTAATCAGCCCCCAACGTCTTCTGACGGATATATTCACCGGCGCTCAGGTTGGCCTCAGCTGCCCGAGATTGGATTTCAGCCCATTCCTCATCAGTGGCCTTGAAACTCCTGGGCTTGCGTTTTTCTTCTGGAGTGAGTTCTGGCCGGCCCGGGCCAGGGCGTCTTACCATTACTTTTCTAACCATGTAGTTTATCCTCCAATTTACTTACCCGCTCAATGAGCCCGCCCAAGGTTTGCTCCCAGGGATAATCATCAGGCAGATCATCATCGTCTTGCAGCATGCCCCATACATCAGGATCAGTTCTGGCTTCTATGGTGTTCAGGCGTTCTTCGTGATCTTCCTGGGTCACTTCTAGGCCTTTTACGAATGGGACTAACCCTGTGTTTTCTCCTTTGCCTAATAAGCAGTCTTCAATCTCGATAATCCTCATTTCTAATAATTCAATATCCGCTACTTCCTTAGCCTTAATCAGGTCAGCTATCGTCTTTGCGTTTTCCCGGATTTCCCGGGCCGCTTCCAATGATTCCATACCAGTTAACTTCTGATTCAGGTCCGCTAAAAGGGTGATTTGTTGGTTAATGATTTCATTATAATCCATTCTCTACATTCCCTCCAGTTCTGCCGTGATGGCGTAAATCTCAACGTCCAGCTCATCGATCCGTTTGTAATCTTCCGGATATCCCCGCATGGCCAGGTCGATAGTCTCCATCAGTAGATCCGCGCGACGGGCTCTCAGATCACCGCGGTACATCAGCTCTTCCAGTGTGTATTCCTTCATGGTATTGCCCCCTTCCCTTAATAAAAGTATATACCTTTATTAAATAAAAAGCAATACCAAAAATAAAAATAGACAAAAAAATAAGCCGGGAACTAATCTCCCGACTGAAATCCTGATTTAATAACCCGTTACATCTTTAATTTTATATGTTGCAAAATCCTCCAACGTAACCGCCTTAAACTTCCATGAGCCATTAGGCTCCAGATTATTTGCATTAGCTAGGGTGCTGCCCACCTGGGCCCCACTGGTGTCATACAGATTAATTTCAACCTGTACATATGAGTACTGTTTATCTGTATTGTTTTTTACTGTGCCTATAACATAAGTGGAATATTGCTCTTTCTGGACGCTATGATCAATGACTTCCAGTTTCGGTTTTTCTGCTTTTTGTGATACAACCGGAACGCTTTTACCGCTATCTGCTGTCCCCGTTCCTTGATCTTTGTTGTCCCCGCCAGAGGATCCAATTGCAATTATGATTATAATTACAATACCCCAGAACCACCATTTTTTCCAAACTGGCTTCTTTACCTTACCTTCTTCCATGATATACCTCCCTTATACAAATTTACTTGATAATATATTTAATACAACATATTACCAAATATACCTGCAAAAAGAAGCGAATAAAAAAATCCGGGCTTACTTTACCCGGATTAATAATCTTCTTTCTTTTTTAACCTCGGTTTCGGCCTCTTACTTAACGCATATCTAAGTAGCCACATAACTGCTGAGGCCCGGGAAGGGAAATGGTTATCATACCTGAAGTCGTCTACCTTTTCCAGTAGATCTTCATCTATGTAAAAAGTAACCTTGGGTTTCTGGCTTGGCATAATTGGTTGACCTCCCCATACTTTGGAAACAGTATATACAAAAAGCACAAATTTGACAAATTGTGGTGGAATATGTAGCATAGGTAGCATAGGTAGCACATATATCGCGATAGTAAACACGGTAAAATTGGGCAAGACCGGTCATGACCCTTAAACAATTTAAAGAAGGGTTGGTGACTTAATGGAAGAAAACACACTGAAAAAGTTAACTTTTTTGATGGAAGCGGACACTGTTACTTTTGAAGAGATCCAGCGAGTGGTAGCTGCAAGAGGATATTACTCAATCAATACTACAGTAGACAGATATGGTTCGGATTTTATTGTTTGTGTATTAATCGGAGCCTGGGCACAGGTTCTAAAATCAATTAAAAATCAGCGGTCAAAATAAAGAAAAGCCGGAGGATATTGATTCCTCCGGCTGAGACATTTATCAGTAGTTTGTCAGTAATTCTCATTAAAACTAAACAAAAAACACAAAATAATTAATGGAAGTAATATAAAACAAATATCCCAAAATCCCTAACTCTAGGGTAAATATAATGTGCATAAAAAAAACAATGTAATAAAAAACAAGCAAGAAACATAAAATATTAAGTTGGGGACGTAGAGGCCGCTGGTTCAAGTCCAGTCACTCCGACCATTATCAAAGCACCGAAATATCTGGGTTCTTTCGCCCGGATATTTTTTTATTTATACCCTGTTTTTTGAGCTTGTCAGTAGTTTTGTCAGTAATTGTATCAGTAGGCTTTTTAAGCAGGGCCTGCTCCAGTTTTGCAGCTGCTGCCTTTTCACGCTCGCGATCAGAATGCAGGTAGATAGCTGTAGTTGCTCCATCGGCATGCCCAAGATTTTTTTGGAGGACAGCCAGATCTACTCCCAGTGATATTGCCGATGTGGCATAGGTATGTCGTAGTCCATGCACTGATAACTTTTCATAATCATGTTTTTTTAATAATCGTTGCAGATGACGGTAAAAATGATCGGGCGTGTACCAGGTACCATCAGGCCAGCAAAATACCAGATCCTCTTTTTGGGGATCTTTTTTTCGTTTTAATTCCACTACTTTTTCTTCCTGCCCTATTTCTTTTATGAGTTTACGCTTGATTGCCAGCTGCTGCCTTTTATGCTCTTTTAAAAGCGTGACCAGCTCTGCTGATAGTTCCAGTTCGCGGTATCCAGTATCTGTTTTTACCCGCTCCACAAGTTTGGTGGTAGAGTTTATTCTAATTAACTGTCGTCTAACTAGAAGGGTGCCCTTTTTAAAATCAATATCTTTCCATTTTAGCCCCAACAACTCCCCACGACGAAGCCCCAGCATCAAGTCTGTAACTATAGCCGGGTACATATAATCATCCTGGATCGCAACGAGGAAAGCAGACGCATCATCAACCGTCATATGGTTAATTTTTGGCTTGGGTACTTTTGGAAGGTTAACCGATTTTTTTGCCGCTGGATTAACGACAATGTACTTCTCTTCAAGAGCTTTTTCCAAAGCTTGGTTTAATACGCCCCAACATCTAACTACGGTCTTGGGGGCCAAGCCACCCTCCCCATCTTTTCGACCGTTTTTACTTAGGTGATTGATCCACTTCTGAACATCTTGGGTACTCAATTCAGAGAGTAGTATTTTAGCAATATTGCTGCTTTTAATACGTAAATCTATTTCATTTTCATAGGACTCCCGGCCATTATCGGTGAGATCGGAAGCCTTATAAATCTCCATCCAGGAGTCCATCCACTGCTCCACCGTTAATCTATTCTTTTCCGGCAAAAAACCATGCTGATGGAGGGTGGCCAGGGCTTCATCCTTTTTTTGAATTGCCTCCTCGGCTGTGGTCCCCGTAAAATAACGCGGTTTACTCTCACCTTTAAATGTTATCGCGTACACCCATCTTTGATCCTTTGATCGTTGGTATAATGATCCTTCCCCATTGGCCCTGCGGCCCCGTGTCTTTTTAGGCCTTCCCATCTATTTCACCTCACTTTAAATTTCGCCGAATACTTTCTAGCACGCGACCGATACAAACACAATCCTGCGTGTACTCCTGTACCGGGAACTGTTTATTATCCGGGATCAAGTAAACCTTACCGCCTTCATGGGCGAAGCGTTTAATCGTAGCTTCATCGTGATTGCAACGGAACACACCTATCTCCCCCGGTTCGATAACGGGCTGTCTTTTAACCAGGACAATTTCGCCATCATGGATGGTTGGCTCCATGCTCTGACCGGTTATCTCCAGGGCAAAATACTCACTTAACTCGTTTCCATTTACATTATTGATTCTAATATCGACAACAATGTATTCGCCGGGGTTTTCAATAGCAAGTATTGGATTACCGGCTGCCACTCGACCGACCAGAGGGATACGCCGTAAATATTCAGATTCGAGTTCTATAGGTTTAGAAGCGGAACACCCTTCCATATATGACATACTCGGCTCTTTAACTACGGTATTAAATTCAGAACCAGGTTCATCAAAATAGTATTTAAAGAAATGGATTTTAGGAATACTCCAATAATCAATTTGACATTCAATTTTTTCGCCCTGCAGTGAAATAATAGTAGGTCCATTAAAGTTATCGGGCCAGTTTATAGTTTGTGTCGCCAGTTTGCTCAACTGATAATATTCGATATCCGTGATTTCTTTTCTCATGCGTAAGGTTTTAACAAATTGTTGAGCATTATCTTCATACAACAATTCTGCAATATCGGTGGCTGTATTCCAAAGTAGTTCATCGTACCCAAGTATTTTAAAAGACTCATTAGTTAAAATCATTTTCATTGCAGCCACAACTATAGAATATTTTGTTTCTGATGCGGATTTAAATGGAGATTTACCTAAAACGTAATCAGTACTAACTCCAAAATAGTCAGCAACCTTTTGTATCTTATCAATTGATGGGGCACTCTTATCCCAATTTCTAATAGTCCCCCGGCCAAGACCTATCTCTCGTTCTAAACCGATTAGGGTAGTATTTACACTACCGCATAACCCCTGTATTCTTTCCACTAATGTCATATTTCAGACTCCCTTCCAACAATAAGTGCTAAATTTACGATTAATTTATTGACAAGTAGTAAATTTACTACTATAATTTTCGTAATAGCTTAATTATCTGCAAAAAAGGCAACAAAAACCACACCTCAAAAAAAGGCAATTCTATTAAAATCGTTTTCCTGCGATTGTTAATTATTATTGTCATTTTTAGAGTAGCATATACGCTACCAAATGTAAATATTTAAGCTAAAATTTTACATAAAAAGGAAGTGAAAACATTGCCGGGTTATTCAGAGTTCGGGCTAAAAGCAAGAGCAGTTATGCTACAAAAACATATTACCATGACTGATATTGCCGCAGAGCTAGGAATATCAGTGACTTATGTCTCGGAAATATTTAAAGGAACCCGTAAAGGAGAGAAGTACCGGAAAAAAATTACACAGTTGCTGGGACTCGAAGAGGAGGCCTCATTATGTCAAAACAATTAGAAACACCTCCCCTGGCCGTAGGGCTACAGGAGGCCGCCAGGCTGCTGGGGATTTCCAAGTCTCTGGCCTATAAATTAGCTGCAACTGGTGAGATACCCACCATCGCTATGGGGGAACGCCGCAAGATAGTGCCGATGACGGCGATTGAAAAACTGGTGGCTCAATTGGATAACCAAAACTTATCCACAGATTAATAGCTGTACTTAAAAATCCAATATAAGTGAATAAATGAAAATAGGGGTAGTTGAGAGGAGGTGAGACATGAAAAGTGAGTGGAGAGTGACAAGCAACATTATCGACGGCGAAAAAATGTACGCAGTCTACCGTCTGCGAGACGCGCAGAAAACAGACCATAGTGGCAACCGGGAGTTTGCCGGGGAATATGTAAAAGACCGCGAGCAGGCCGAGTTTGTGGCCGCGAACCTAAACCTAGCAGAAAAAGAAAAAGCCCGCTAAAAGCGGACTAAGTTAAAAATTCCACCTACAGTATAGCATATTCCAGTTAAAAGTAAATATCCCCAAGCTGGACCGTACGCAAGTCCTCAATATGCACGGCGGCCTGGCTCCCCCCTAATATCAAATTCAGAGAGGAGACTTTTAGTGAAGAAAATCAAAGGTTTTAAAGGATTTAATCAAGACCTCAAATGCAGGGACTTTCAATATGAAATTGGCAAGGACTATGAAGAAGAAAGGGCCGAGGCCTGCTGTACAGGTTTTCACTTCTGTGAGAACCCAATGGACGTATTTGGCTACTACCCGCCAGCTGCAAACCGCTTCTGTAAAGTAGAAGGTTCCGGTCAGGTGGACAGGAATGGTGACGACAGTAAAGTAGCCTGTTCAAAGATACATATCGGAGCTGAGATTGGTCTTCCCGGACTGATCCAAGCCGGTGTGAATTTCATCCTTGAACGCATCAATTGGGACGATTCAAAGGAATCCAATACAGGCAACAGGAGTGCAGCCACCAATACAGGCTACCAGAGTGCAGCCACCAATACAGGCTACCAGAGTGCAGCCACCAATACAGGCAACAGGAGTGCAGCCACCAATACAGGCGACCAGAGTGCAGCCACCAATACAGGCTACCAGAGTGCAGCCAGTGTCGAAGGTCAGGAATCAGTAGCTATGGCTATTGGATATGAAAGCAAGGCAAAAGGTGCCTTGGGATGCTGGATTGTACTTTCCGAATGGGGCCATGACGGTGAAGGTCGTTGGCACATTGTTGATGTCCAAAGTACCAAAGTTGACGATGAACAAATCAAAGCCGACACATGGTATCAGTTGAAGAATGGTGTGTTCGTTGAGGCTGAAGCGGAGGGGGATTAACTATGGGACAAGCTAAAGCGTTAGTAAAAGCCCGTACGCAAGCAGTACTTAAAAAACAACCGTGGACAATGCACGATCAGGATTATATGCGGGTTTTTAAAGCAATAGAAAAAGCCCGGGGTCGTATGGTTCCAGGCCAGGTCTGCGAGGAGTTCCGCTGTCCGATTTGCGGCGGCCCGGCTTTCGTGTTCCGGCGGGAGAAGAACATGGGGCGGGATTATGTCGGCGGCTGTGAGAAGAAATGCTTCGATTGTTGGGAGTGATTTGATGAACGTAAGGTTAAACTATTACGCCCTGGGGCTATCACTGGCACAAGGTTGTCTATCCGAAATTGCTTTTGACCAACTTGAAAAAGAGGGTACAAGATTCAAGGTTGACAATGAGGATGACGCCAAGGCCATTAAACTGCTACATTATGAAGATTTACTCACATACCGTGAAATTGGTGAGCTATATGATGTCCATCGCAGTTACATATTCAGGGTACTGAACTACAGGAAAAGGAGGAACGATACATGTCCAGACGAGTTGCCGGTATCAGCAGCTATTTAAATAACACCAGAGTACAACCAGTCACTCACAGCAGCCGGCCCCGGCCGCTGGAAGAGCAAGAACCTACTCAGGCACAATGGGCCGAGACCCGGCGCAGGGAACGCCGCCAGACTGAATTGGATGAAGAACTGCAAATGATGAAGATAGAAGGCATTATGACCGGAGTCGGTATTTGTGCAGCAGTCCTGGCCGGTATCGGGATCCTGGCGTTGATGATATACCACCTGAACTGGTGGGTAGTACCGGCACTGGCAAGTGCCATATTTCTTGGTTGGATAATTCGATTTAAGGAGGATTAGTTTTGAAACATAGAGTCAATGAAGCTTACAGACCCATTGCTGAAAAGCTTGTGGACAAGTTTGATGAGCTGCAAGGCGTCCCGGTTCACAACATTCTCTTCATTGAAAACACGGAGACTGTAAAAAAGAAAGACGGCAAATTCATCTGTGCCCAGGTCAGTGCTGTTCCGGAAAAGTGGAGTGAAATCATTCGGCAAACCGGTAACCGTCAATATGATTTTGTGATTGAGATATTTAAAGTCAACACCAGCTTGTTGACGCAAAATCAGGTTATTGCTGTTATCTATCACGAATTAAGGCGCATCCAGGATATGGGTGGGAACCTAAAAGTGGTTTCCCATGACATCGAGGACTGGTCAGAAATGATTGAGCATTTAGGCCAGAACTGGGCGATGGAAGGCGCTGATATTCCTGATCTGACGGATGAGAATATTGATTGGGATGATATCGTTCCTGTAACTCTGTTTACTGAAGCCCAGCTGCGGCTGGTGAAATAGGAGGACTTATAAATATGGATATTACTATCAAAATCGAAGCGCCGGCCCTTGTCGACGCAATAAACACACTGGCTGTAGCCTTTGCCGGCAACATTGAACTGCTGCTGGACGGACCAGGAGCCAGAATTAAAGCTGAAGCCCCGCTTACCAAAGCGGAAATTAAGGAGCAAGTCGACCAGGAGAATGCAATTAGTGGTGAATCCGCGCCAAAAAAGACTGAGGCATCCACATTTACCCTGGAACAGGTCAGAGCTAAACTGGCGGACTTATCCCGGGGCGGGAAACAAGCTGAGGTAAAGGCGCTGCTGAACAAACTGGGGGCTAAGAAACTTACTGAAGTTCCGGAAGAAAAATACCCCGAACTGATGAAAGAAGCGGAGGCGATATAGTGAGCCACGCTTTACTATCAGCTTCCGGATCCGCGCGTTGGATGTCCTGTACTCCGAGCGCCAGGCTGGAGGAACAGTTCAGCAGCACCACCAGTGCATATGCAGAAGAAGGTTCTTTCGCCCATGCCCTGGCTGAGTTAAAGCTCAGCCGGGCTATAGCGAATACTATCAAACCAAGCGCTTATAACAAGCGCCTGGCTGAACTAAAGAAGGATCCGCTTTTTTCACCGGCAATGGAAGAGTACATAGACCAGTACGTTGCTCAGGTATCAGAGATATTTATGAAAGCAAAAAAGCAGTGCGCTGATACCTTGGTACTGCTCGAACAAAAACTGGATTTCTCTGAGTGGGTACCTGAGGGCTATGGGACTGGTGATGTCGTTATCATATCTGATGGGGTACTGGAAGTTATCGACCTCAAATACGGCAAAGGCGTACCGGTATCAGCTGAGGGGAATAGCCAGACCCGGTTATATGGGCTAGGAGCCATAGACTCTTTTGATATGCTATATAAGTTCAGCACCGTGCGTATGACCATTATCCAGCCCCGGCTTGACTCAATATCTACCGAGGAGCTCACACTAAACGATTTATGGCTGTGGGGTGAGAATGAACTCCAGCCTAAAGCAAAACTAGCCTATGCCGGAGATGGCGAATTCTGTGCTGGCGACCACTGTAAATTCTGTCGGGCTAAAGCTACCTGCAAAGCCAGGGCAGATTATAACCTGGAACTGGCCAAATACGATTTCCAGGATGCCTTTTTACTCAGTAAGGAAGAGGTTGCTGACGTACTGGCCAGAGCTGATCAGCTTAAAGCCTGGGTAACTGATCTCGAAACCTACGCCCTGGAGCAAGCCAGAGATCACGGGGAGAAGTTCCCGGGATGGAAGTTGGTAGAGGGCAGAAGTAACCGGAAGTACACGGATGAATTCGCAGTTGGTCAAACATTAGTGGGAGCCGGCTATGAAGAGGACCAGATTCATAAAGAACCACAATTGCTTGGTATTACTGATATGGAAAAATTATTAGGTAAGAAGAAATTTGGAGAACTGTTATCTGAGCTGGTTATGAAACCAGCTGGTAAACCTGTACTGGTACCGGAATCAGATAAACGGCCGGAAATTAATTCCCTGCAGTCAGCAATAGACGATTTCAGCGAAGCCGCTGTTTAAGAGAGGAGAATACTATAATGAGTAAAACCGTTACCAACCAGACCACAAAAGTTATCACCGGAAAGGTAAGACTTTCCTATGCCCACCTGTTTAAACCTGTTGCCCTGTCAGATGACCAGGAACCGAAATATTCGGTATGTCTGCTCATACCAAAATCAGATAAAGCTACCCTTAAAAAAATCAATGCCGCGATAGAAGCTGCCAAGCAGGCGGGATCATCTCTCTGGGGTGGTAAAGTACCTAACAACCTTAAAACTCCACTCCGCGATGGAGACGAAGAACGTCCGGATCAGCCAGAATATGAGAATTGCTATTTTATAAATGCTTCCAGCAAAACCGCACCTGGTGTAGTGGATAAAGATGTGCAGCCTGTCCTGGACAGCACTGAGGTATATTCCGGCTGCTATGCCCGGGCATCTATGAACTTTTACCCGTTTAATAAGGCCGGTAATAGAGGTATAGCATGTGGGCTTAACAATATTCAGAAATTAGCTGATGGGGATTACCTGGGCGGCCGGAGTCGGGCTGAGGATGACTTTGATGCTGTAGCAGATGATGATGACGATTTCTTAGGATAACCGTTATGGAAGTACTGAGTATCGATATTGAGACGTACAGCGATATAGACCTTAAGAAGTCAGGCGTTTACCCTTATGCCGAATCGGAGAACTTTCGAGTTCTCCTTTTCGCCTATGCCTTTGATGATGCAGACGTAAGAGTGATTGATCTGGCCCAAGGTGAAAAGATACCTCTATTTGTAGAACAATCGCTCTTTGATGATTCGGTCATTAAAACCGCGTTCAATGCCAATTTTGAAATGACTTGCCTGGCTAAACATTTTGGCTGTGCTATGCATCCGGAACAGTGGCAATGCACAATGGTACAGGCATTGGAATTAGGACTGCCTATGTCACTGGCTGATGTAGGCAAAGCCTTAAAACTCCCACAGGATAAACAAAAGTCCAGTGCCGGAGCCGCATTAATAAGATATTTTTGCTTACCTCAAAAACGTAAAAAACCTGTAAACCCATATCTGTTTGATGATCCGGCTCTTGCAAACAACCGTAACTATCCAGCCGACAGCCCCGCGAAGTGGGAGCAATTCAAAGCCTATAACAAACAGGATGTAGAGACTGAACGTAATATAAGGGCCGCACTCCAGAACTACCAACTCAGCCAACATGAACATCGGATCTGGTGCCTGGACCAACAAATAAACAGCTATGGAGTACAAGTTGATACCCAACTGGTTAAACACGCCATTACCTGTGCAGCTCAGCACCAAAACAAGCTGCAGGAAGAGGCCATTCAGCTGACTGGATTGGATAACCCGAAAAGCGTAGCCCAGATAAAGCAATGGCTTAAAGACGCTGAAGGACTGGAAGTAGAAAGCCTTAATAAAAGTAATGTTTCTATCCTATTAAAAGAAGCCGAAAGCGAAACGGTAAAGCGAGTGCTGGAGCTGAGACAGGAGTTGGCAAAGACCTCAATAAAGAAGTATGAAGCTATGGAACGTTCAAAATGTAAGGATGATCACATCCGCGGACTGTTTCAATTTTACGGTGCAAACAGATCCGGGCGCTGGGCCGGCCGGCTGGTTCAAGTGCAAAACATGCCTCAGAATCATCTGGAGGATTTAGACCTTGCCCGGCAGCTGCTACGAGCTGGAGAATATGAAACCATAGAAATGCTCTTTGGCAATGTTCCGGATACACTTTCCCAATTGCTCAGAACAGCACTTGTAGCCGGAGAAGGAAATAAATTTACGGTTGCTGACTTCTCAGCAATAGAAGCCAGAGTCATTGCCTGGATGGCTGGTGAGGAGTGGAGAATGGAAGTATTCCGGACCCATGGCAAGATATACGAAGCCTCCGCTTCCCAGATGTTTAAGGTGCCTATTGAACAGATCACAAAAGGAAACCCGCTCAGACAAAAAGGTAAAATTGCAGAACTGGCTCTGGGCTACGGTGGATCTGTGGGAGCACTAATCAATATGGGTGCTTTGAAAATGGGTCTGGAGGAACCAGAATTAAAACCTCTGGTCACGACCTGGAGGAATACAAATCAAAATATCACACAGTTATGGTGGGACGTAGAGGAAGCGGCCACGACTGCAATAGTTGAGAAAACATCAGTCCAGTTGCACCGCGGATTAAAATTTACCTACGAATCTGGAATCTTATTTATCACTCTTCCCTCTGGCCGTAATCTGGCCTATGTCAGGCCCAGAATAGAGACTGATGTGCGGTTCAATAAACCCACTATAACTTACGAGGGGTATGAACAAGGTAAATGGACCAGGTTAAAAACCTACGGGCCCAAACTGGTGGAAAACATTATCCAGGCTACGGCCCGGGACTGTCTGGCCGAAGCTATGCTAAGGCTGGATGAACACGGTTTTAAGATTGTGATGCACGTCCATGATGAAGTTATTATAGAAGCTCCGGAGGGTGATGATTGTCTGCAGGAAGTCTGCAGGATAATGGGACGTCCTCTTGATTGGGCCCCAGGATTACCACTGCCGGCTGATGGGTATGAGACTTATTACTATAGAAAGGATTAGGGGGTGAGGGATTGAATCAACAAGACCTATTTAACGGAATCGTAGTAGATAACTTTGCCGGTGGCGGTGGAGCTAGTACCGGCATAAAAATGGCCATAGGTCGGGACGTTGATATTGCCATAAATCACGACCCTGCAGCCATAGCCATGCACAAGGCTAATCATCCCTATACCCAGCATTTTTGTGAATCAGTATGGGAAATAGATCCACGTAAGGTCGCACAAAACAGGCCTGTGGCTTTATGTTGGCTCAGCCCTGATTGCAAGCATTTCAGCAAAGCCAAAGGTGGTAAACCGGTTGAGAAAAGCATCCGGGGACTTGCCTGGGTAGCTGTTAGGTGGGCTGCTACGGTTAGGCCGAGGGTAATAATCCTGGAGAACGTAGAAGAGTTTAAAACTTGGGGCCCACTACTTAAAGATGGTAAGCCTGATCCGGACCAGAAAGGAAGAACCTTTAACTGTTTCATTCACGCCCTGCAACGGCAAGGGTACCAGGTGGACTATCGGGAATTAAGGGCCTGTGATTATGGAGCTCCTACCATCCGCAAACGGTTTTTTATGATAGCCCGTTGTGATGGTCAGCCTATTGTATGGCCAGAGCCGACACACGGAGATCCGAAAAATGAAGCAGTTAAATCTGGCAGACTGCAACCATGGCGAACTGCAGCAGAGATTATTGATTGGTCATTGCCGTGTCCGAGCATCTTCGAGCGCAAGAAACCGCTGGCGGAGAATACCATGCGGAGGATTGCGCGTGGTATACAGAAGTTTGTTATAGATAATCCGGAACCGTTTATAGTGCAAGTAAATCACAGCGGAGATAACTTTCGAGGACAAAGCATAAATCAGCCATTAACAACAGTTACGGCAAAGCATGGATACGGTATTGTTGCCCCGTTTCTCAGTCAATATCACAGCTACGACGACAGTGCCAGGGGGCAAACATTGGACAGGCCTATTTTAACGCTGGATACCTCAAACAGATATGCCTTGGTATCAGCCTTTATTTCGAAGTTTTATAAAACCGGTACCGGACAAACAGTGGATGAACCACTCCACACTGTAACAACATCACCGGGACATTTTGCAGAGGTACGCGCCTTTTTAACCGCTTATTATGGGACAGGTATTGGAGCAAGACTTAATGACCCATTACCGACGGTAGTTTCAAAGGATAGATTTGGCCTGGTTGTTGTAGGTGGACTGAATTATCAAATCAGCGATATTGGTCTGAGGATGCTGGCACCGAGAGAGCTATTTAATGCTCAGGGATTCCCGGGGGATTACATTATTGACCGGGATTACAGTGGTAAAAGTTATCCCATATCAGCACAGGTAGCAAGGTGCGGTAATGCAGTACCACCGCTATTTGCAAAGGCATTAGTTGAAGCCAATATGCGGGATATGTGTGTAAGAACCAAATATAGAGAAAGGGTGATGGTATGAAATCCTCTGAATTAGTTCCAAACCTACAAATTAAATATGACGGTACCATCACCATTGCTACCGGCAAGAGCCGGAAGGATATGAGTTGGAAGAACCGGGAAATGCAATGGTCTGAGCTCTTACAAAAACTCGGTCAGACTACCCAGACCCGGGAAACTCTAGCTGAGTATAAGAAAATGACCAAGCCGCAGCAGGATGCTATAAAGGATGTTGGTGGTTTTGTCGGTGGTACCTTAAAGGGCGGCCGGAGAAAAGCTGATGCAGTTGTGTGGCGTCAGGTACTTACCCTGGATGCAGATTTTGTTCAGGGTGATCTGTGGGGTTCTGTAGAAATGCTCTGTGACTTCAGCTGCGCTATCTACAGCACACATAAACATAGTACGGATACACCAAGACTGCGTTTGGTAATTCCCCTGGCTAGGCCTGTTACTCCGGATGAATATCCTGCTATAGGCAGACGCCTGGCAGCTGACCTGGGTATCGATATGTTTGATGATACGACATATGAACCGCATCGTTTAATGTACTGGCCCAGTACTTCAGCTGACGGAGAATTCATATTCCAATACCAGGATGGTGCCTGGCTGGATCCGGACGAAGTACTGGCCCGATACCCGGATTGGAAAGATCCATCGTACTGGCCGGAATCCTCCCGGGTACAGCAGGATAGAAAAAAGCTTGCTGATAAACAGGGTGACCCACTGGAGAAGCCTGGGGTAGTAGGTGCTTTCTGCAGGACCTATTCCATAGAAGAAGTTATAGAAACCTTCCTAAGTGAGGTATATGAAGAATGCGGCGAAGGCAGATACACTTACATATCTGGCAGCACTGCCGGCGGTCTTGTTGTTTACGATAATGGTAAATTTGTTTACAGCCATCACGGTACCGACCCGATCGGAGGCAAACTGGTTAACAGTTTTGATCTGGTCAGGATCCACAAATTCGGTGAACTGGACCAAGAAGCTGAACCGGGTACGCCTACAGTTAAACTGCCATCATACACAGCTATGCAGGAATTCTGCCTGGCTGATGAACAGGTTAGGGTGACTATGGGAACTGAGAGACTGGCCAGCGCACAGGAAGAATTTGAGGGCCTGGATGATAAAGAATGGCTTACCCAGTTAGAGTATAACAAAAAAGGTGAGCTGGTACCTTCACTTGCCAATCTGGTGCTGATACTGAGGAACGATCCGAACCTACAAGGAATAGCCTACAATGCCTTCAAAAGCTCAGATGTAATATTAGAACCCATGCCCTGGCGTAAACCGGCAGAGTGGAAAGGCCCTGTATGGTCAGATGATGATGATGCAAGCCTGAGGGTATATCTGGAGAAAGTCTATAATATCTGGTCACCGGCCAAGTTAAGCGATGCTCTGTCCGCTGTGAGCCATGAACGATCATTCCATCCCGTCAGAGAGTATTTAGACAGCCTCCCGGAGTGGGACGGCTTGCCCAGACTGGAAGAAGTTTTAATTGATTATCTGGGTGCTGAGGATTGTCCTTATGTCCGGGCCGTAACCAAAAAAACATTTACCGCAGCAGTAGCCCGGGTAATCGATCCAGGCTGCAAGTTTGACTGCATGTTAGTATTATGCGGACCTCAGGGAATAGGTAAAAGTACACTTTTTCAAAAGCTGGGCGGCAAGTGGTTTACCGATTCATTATCAATGAATGACATGAAAGATAAAACAGCAGCAGAAAAATTACAGGGCTCATGGGTATTGGAAGTTGGTGAGTTGGCCGGAATTAAAAAGGCTGAAGTGGAGGCAGTAAAATCCTTTTTAAGCCGGCAGATGGATAAATACCGACCTGCCTTTGGACGCCGAACAGTAGAATATCCACGGCAGTGCATAATAGTAGGCAGCACTAATGCGGATATGGGATTCTTACGGGACAGTACCGGCAATAGAAGGTTTTGGCCTGTACAGGTGCGCGGGGTGGAACCTAATAGAGCACCCTGGGCGCTGAATGACTACACGGTTGGGCAGCTATGGGCTGAAGCACTGGATACCTGGAAAGCCGGAGAGGAACTATTCTTAACCGGAGATGTGGCCAGGGAAGCATTAGAACAGCAGAAGCTGGCTATGGAAAATGATGAGCGCCTGGGGCTAATAAAGGAATATTTGGACAGGCTGCTGCCTGAGAACTGGGAAGATATGGGCCTGGGTGAGCGCCGGCAGTTTATACACGGCACTGAATTTGGTACAGCTGAAGGAACCGTAGAGCGTGACCGGGTTTGTGTAGCTGAAATATGGAGTGAACTGTTTTGTAAGGATCTGGCTATGACCAAGCGATTTGAAATTGATGAGATCCATAGCTTAATGCAACAGATTGAAGGCTGGGAAAGATATCAGGGAAATAAGAATGGCAAGCTTAGATTTCGCCTTTATGGGATGCAAAGGGCGTATATAAAGCTGGAAAAATTTAGTGATGCCGATATCTAAAAAAGTCGGCATCAAAATGCCAAAAATGATGCCGATGTTAAAAAGTCGGCATCAGAAAAAAGTTAAAAATTGATGCCAATGATGCCGACATAAAATTAATCGGCATCAAGCTAAAAGTATCAATACTGTAAGAACCAAAGCTACTGATGCCTATGATGCCTTTAGTTGTAGTAGATGTATAAATTATAGAAAATATAAAGGCTTTGGACGCATATACGCTATATACACGCGCACGTAAGGAAAAAACACTTCATCGGCATCAAATAAAAAAAATGAGGAATGAACGTGTCAGAAAGTACTTTAGAAAAAAGACTGAGACTTGAAGTAAAAAAACATGGTGGGCAGGCACTAAAATTCATTTCACCAGGTAAGCGAGGAGTGCCAGACAGGCTGATCTTAAAATCGGGAGGTCAAGCAGTATTCGTAGAAATGAAAGATGCCGGTAAGTCTTTAGAACCGTTGCAGTGTAAACGAACTGATGAACTCAGGAGGCTAGGGTTCAAGGTTTATAAGATTGATTCTATTGAGGATATAAGGGATTTCATTCAGGAGGAATTTAGCAGTGTTATATAAACCCCATCAATATCAGGATTATGCGACAAATAAAATATTGGATCAGGAGGCTGTCGGGCTATTCCTGGATATGGGTTTAGGAAAGAGTGTAATTACCTTAACCGCTATAGACCAGCTGATGTATAACTACTTCGATGTAGAAAAGGTTTTAGTGATAGCACCTTTAAGAGTAGCGCAAAAAACCTGGACGGATGAAATCAAGAAATGGGATCACCTGAAGCACCTGAGAATCAGTAAGGTTTTAGGCAATGAAAAACAGCGTATAGCAGCCCTCCAGGTCAAGGCGGATATCTGGATTATAAACCGGGAAAACGTGGAGTGGTTAGCAGATCTGTATGGGAAGGATTGGCCTTTTGATATGGTAGTCATCGATGAGCTGTCCAGTTTTAAATCCAGCAAAGCTAAAAGGTTCAGAGCCCTACGCAAGGTTAGACCCTGTATAAAACGCATTGTAGGCTTAACTGGTACTCCGGCACCTAACGGTTTAATTGACTTATGGCCGCAGGTGTATCTCCTAGATCAGGGAGAGCGTCTGGGTAAAACCGTAACCGGATACCGGAGCCGTTACTTTGAACCGGGAAAGCGGAACCGAACAGTAATATTCAGCTGGGACCCGAAACCGGGGGCTGAAGAAGCAATATATAACAAGTTGGAGGATTTATGTGTGAGTATGTCAGCTGAGGATTGGCTGCAGATGCCGGAGAGGATTGGCAGAGAAGTTAAGGTCCAGATCCCGGAGGCAGCCAGAGCAAAATATGATCAGCTGGAGAAAGATTTATTATTACCCTTTGCCGGCGGTGATATAACAGCAGATACCATGGCCATTCTATCAAATAAATTATTGCAGATGGCCAATGGAGCAGTTTATGACGAAAACGGATCCACCAGAGAAATCCACCAGGCTAAACTCGAGGCCCTTGATGATATTTTGGAAGCCGCAAACGGCCAGCCGGTTTTAGTGTTTTACAACTATCAGCATGACCGGGATAGATTATTAAAGCATATGCCAACAGCCAGGGTATTGAATACAGAGGACGATATTGAGAAGTGGAACCAGGGTAAAATACCGGTCATGTTAGCACATCCTGCCAGTGCCGGTCATGGCCTGAACCTACAGGCTGGAGGAAATATAATAGTCTGGTTTGGGCTTACCTGGAGTCTGGAACTATACCAACAAGCTAATGCGAGATTATACCGCCAGGGACAGGATAAAAGTGTTATCATCCACCATTTGGTTGCTGAAGGAACAATTGATGAAGATGTGATGTCGGCTTTGGTCGGCAAGGATGTAAGCCAAAAAGCTTTATTGGAAGCGGTTAAGGCAAGAATTGAAAAATATCAAACTACATGAGAGGAGGACAATCATGGAAATTAAGGATAGTGGAGAACGCCGCGAATTTGAAACCGGAGCAGTCCGGGACATCCAGGAAGGTAAAGGCAGATATGATCTGTTACCCTGGGAAGCGATCCATGAACTGGCACTTCACTGTGAACAGGGTGCATTGAAGTATGGGGAGCGTAACTGTGAAAAAGGGATACCTATACACAGCCTAATAGATAGCGCAATACGGCACCTGTCCTGCTACCTCCGGGGAATGAAAGACGAACCCCACCTGAGAGCTGCTATGTGGAATATCGCGTTTGCTATCTGGATGGAGAAGAAGCATCCGGAGATGCAGGACATACCAGTGAGACAGCAGACTTGAGTCTGGAGGTGAACCCGTTTTGAAACTTAATGAACTTAAAGTAGGCGATCAGATTGATTATAAAAATCACGTTGGCCGCAAGGGATATAAATCGAGAACTGGTACCATAATCCAGATTACACCAAAACATATTACGGTCCAAGGTGCAAAGTATCCAGATACGATCTTAATACGGAATATAACTACAGGTGAGACGGCAATCACAGCAGTAAATGGTGAGCTGGTAAAGCAGCCGCAGGTAAATGAGGATGAAGTACTGGAGAAAGCCGTAGAGTTAGCCGGTACCGGGTTATCAATACCCGAAATAGCGGAAAAGCTCAGCATCCAGAGTGGATGGCTGGGTAAGCGACTTGAAACAACATTAAGAAGCCGGGCTTATAAAGTTAACGAGGAACTGCACAAACAGAATAGGCTGGATAAAGCCAAACAACAAGGAGAAGGAGAGGATACCATGACGGTGGCAAGAAAGAATAAAGCCGAAATTATGGCTAAAGTTAAAAACCTACGAGAACAGGGAATGAGTATGACCAAAATAGCAAAGGTAGTAGATGTACCAGAAGGTACCTTATGGAGTTGGGCACATAAAGAAAAACAGCAGACCCCGAACCCGGAACCGGAGAAGGTTGGTCGCCAGGATCCGGCCCAGGGCAAAGAGGAGCCTGCTGGGACAAGTGTAGCTGAGGATGTAAACGAGGTCAAGAGCGACAATTATCTGAAATGTGATGACTGCGGAGAGTTAATTGAAATGGAAAAGAGTTGTCTTGCGGATCCACGCAATCAACAGGTAAACAGACCCAAGGTATTGTGTCCTGAATGCTTTTTAAAATACAAGTTAATACCTGGCTTTACAGAGAAGGATGACAATCCGATCCCATACACTCCGGTGGATATGAAGCCGGCGTTTATTAACTTAGATAAATTTAAGGTCCGCTGGATCCGGGACGTGATGTATGAAGAAGATCTGGAGCCGAGTGTGCAGCTGCAGATTGTAGGAGCAATTCAGGGGCTGCAGATACCGGAGGTGGGCTAACATGACTATTAAAGATAAAATCAACCAAGCCCTGACACAGATGGACCAGGCTAGGCAGAATTTTGATTATGCTGTATCCGAATTTATTGACGTTGCGGTTGCCGAGTTGGCAGCCGCCGAGGCACGGGTGAGTTTGTTGTATAGGTTGGCCAAAGAGGTTGCGGCGTAGTGTGTTATAAATGCGCTGTAACACAATTAAGAAAAAGAGGTGAAACTGATGGATAAATTTGAGCAGGCAATTGCCTACTTTGAAGATGCCGTAAAGGAATCAAATGAGATTATCGCTGACTGCTCGCCAGACCTGCAAGCAGAGTTAACCAGACAAAAAGGTCATTTTGTGGTGGCACTGGAGGCCCTACGTGAGCGCCCCCAAGGTCGTTATGTGATCGTTGAACCTTGCCATAATTTATCAGAGAAACTCAAAGAGTTGCGTGGTAAGTGCTGTACCTTTGGTGATGTGGATTTTGATAAATGTCAGCACATACAAGAAAAGCTTAATTCAAGCGTGGAAAAAATAGAGTGCTGTTGTTGCCAATATTACGACCTAAATAGATACTGGTGCAACAAATTCGATAAACCTATGTTACAGTATGAAATCTGCGGGGAGTAATATGGACAAAGTTCAGATCGGTGAATATGCCGAGATCACATCCGGCGCCTGCAGAAACATTATAGGCCAGGTTGTCAGGATTGATAAAGGTTGTGTAGTCGTGCAGGTGGATGCTACGACCATGATTATTGCTTCTTGCGAAGATGTTAGTCCAGTTAGTTGGGCTAAAGGTAAGAGATAGATCCCGGCCAGCCGGGAAAGGAGGTATTAGCGTTGGAAAAATGTTTAATTTGTGGTCAAGAAATACCCTTAGACATGGCTTGCTTAAATACTAAAGATGGCTCAGTTTGCCTGTCGCATGAGGGTGCTTTAAGAAAAAAGGCTGCTGCACTGGTGAGAGTATATACCATTCATCATGTTTATATGGGGACAGGGTGGACTACCCAATTCCCAGAGGATTTCGTTGAGGATCTCAGAGAGGAATTAAATGAGCAGGATGAAGAAGCAGGATATACTGACGAGCAAATTATGCCTTTCTTAGAAGGGCTAAAAAATTTAAAGGTTGAAGAATCTGGCTCTTTAGGAAATTGGACAATAACTTGTAAGGAAATGACGCAGGAGGCTTTTGACAATATGCCTGAGTTTGAAGGTTGGTAGTTAGCGGCGCAGTTCAACGATTAAGCGAAGGAGGGGAGGAGAATGTCACTGTTATCAGAATCAGGCCTGGTGGCCAGCGGGTACCGGGACAAGATGCGACTATGTGATAAATGCGGGTGTAGTTTAAATTTTATACCAGGACAGGGATTCTGCTGCCCCAGGGGGCACGGGTGCTGGTTCCCACAGCAGGGTGAGCAGAAGGTAATTCGGGAGCCGACCAGCGCGATATACGCAGGAGGAGCGATAGAGTATAAGGGTCAAAGCAAGGGCCGCAAGCGGAAGAAACCTCCCAAGAAAGAAATCATAAATAATATTTATGATAGACCATAAAAGGTATTGACAGAACACACGTTTGCATTTAAAATCATAATTGGAGCTTGGACACTGTCCGGGCTCCTGTTTTGTATTAATTAATTATACACAAGGGAATTTATTCCTTTTGCTGAAATAAGTAGGCGAAAGGAAGTGATATCATGATGAGCGTAAAAGAAATTATATTTAGTTCAATACTCACCTACATATTTAATCAAATTAAAATACCTTTTAGAAAAATATGGGATAGGTTTCAACGGGTAATATGTTCAAATGTGTTTAAAGAAAAAGAAGAACTAAGAGATCGATTGGATAAGATGACTAATAATATAGATACTCAAAAGGCCCGAGAATACGATCAAGCAGTACAAAATTTTATTAACTACAACGGATAATCTAATAAAGACCATAAGCCTGGCAATAATGCCGGGCTATTTTTATGGGGTGAAAGCCATGGCTCAGGAGTGGGCGAAAGCCTTTTACAAATCGGCGGCCTGGCTGAAGTGCAGGGCAGCATATATAGCTGAGCGGGTAGCGCTTGATGGCGGGCTGTGTGAGGAGTGCCAGGAGGAGCTGGGGTATATCGTACACCACAAGATATTACTCACACCTGAGAACATTAATGATCCTGAAATAGCATTGAACCATGAGTATTTAAAGTATGACTGCAAGCGCTGCCACGATTACGAGGAGGCGCACTTTGTCAATAAAGATGACTGTAGGTGCAGGTTTGATGCATTGGGACAACCGGTGGAGGTAGCCCCCCCTATTTTAAAATAGCTGTCGCCCCTACAGGGAC
>JBDKUE010000186.1:0-16942 GCA_039679855.1 Syntrophomonas sp. | reverse complement strand
AATATCGACGCCATGGGCGTTCACACCGGGGATTCCTTCTGTTCGGCCCCTATGCTGACCATCAGCCAGGAACTGCAGGAACGGCTGCAAAAATACTCCTACGATGTAGTGGACGCCATTGAAGTTGTAGGCGGAACCAATATTCAATTCGCCCACGATCCCAAAACCGGCCGGGTGGTTATTATTGAAATAAATCCGCGCACCTCCCGTTCTTCCGCCCTGGCTTCCAAGGCCACTGGCTTCCCGATTGCCCTGGTTTCCACCATGCTGGCCGCCGGTTTGACCCTGGATGAAATCCCCTACTGGAGAGATGGAACCCTGGAAAAATACACTCCTTCCGGCGAATACGTGGTTATTAAGTTTGCCCGCTGGGCCTTTGAAAAATTCCCCGGCTCCATCGACAAGCTGGGCACCCAGATGCGTGCCGTGGGCGAAGTTATGAGCATCGGCAAGACCTATAAGGAAGCCTTCCAAAAATCGATTCGTTCCCTGGAAATAAACCGCCACGGAATGGGATTTGCCAATGATTTCAACCAGCGCACCCTGGAAGAACTCCTGTCCATGCTGGCTGAACCCAGCAGCGAACGCCAGTTTATCATATACGAGGCCCTGCGCAAGGGGGCTGACATCGATTATCTTTACAACCTGACTCATATCAAACCCTACTTTTTGCAGCAGATGAAAGAACTGGTTGAACTCGAAGAACAGATTCTCAAATATAAGGGTAAAAAACTGCCCGACCAGCTGCTCACTCAGGCCAAACAAGACGGCTTTGCCGACCGCTACCTGGCCCAGCTGCTCGGCGTGCCGGAAGCCGACATCCGGAAGCAGCGCACCGCCCTGGGCGTGGTGGAAGGCTGGGAAGCGGTTCCGGTCAGCGGGGTGGAGAACGCGTCATACTACTTCTCCACCTACAATCAGCCCGACCAGACTACTGCCAGCGACCAGCCCAAGGTGATGATCCTGGGCGGCGGCCCCAACCGCATCGGCCAGGGCATCGAATTCGACTACTGCTGTGTGCATACCGCCTTCGCCTTGAGGGATCTGGGCTTTGAGACGGTTATTGTCAACTGCAACCCGGAAACAGTATCCACCGATTACGATACTTCCGACAAGCTCTATTTCGAGCCTCTGACCGTGGAAGACGTCCTCTCTATTTATCAGAAGGAAAAACCGCTGGGGATCATCGTCCAATACGGCGGGCAGACTCCACTCAATATTGCCGCCGAGCTGGCTAAAAACGGGGTGAACATTCTGGGAACCACCCCGGAGACCATCGACCTGGCCGAAGACCGCGACCGGTTCCGGCAGATAATGGATAAACTCGACATCCCCATGCCGGAATCGGGCATGGCTGTAAATATGGAAGAAGCCCTGGCCATCGCCAATCGCATCGGCTATCCCCTGATGGTCCGGCCTTCTTACGTCCTGGGCGGACGAGGTATGGAAGTGGTGCATGACGAGGAAATGCTGCGCCAATATGTAGCCGCAGCGGTCGGGGTGACTCCGGAAAGGCCTATTCTGATTGACCGGTTCTTGAGCAATGCCATAGAAGCCGAGTCGGACGCCATTGCCGATGGCACTGACGCCTTTGTGCCGACCGTTATGGAGCACATTGAGCTGGCCGGAATTCACTCCGGTGACTCGGCCTGCGTGATTCCACCCATAAGCATACCCTCCCAGCACATTGCCACTATTGAAGAATACACTAGAAAGATCGCCAAAGAATTGAACGTTATCGGCTTGATGAATATGCAGTACGCCATTGCCGACGACAAAGTCTATGTCCTGGAGGCCAATCCCCGAGCCTCTCGAACCGTTCCCCTGGTTTCCAAGGTCTGCAATGTTTCCATGGCCCGCATTGCCACCCAAATAATGATGTCCGAATACACTGGCAAGAAGGTTTCAGTCAAGGACATGACCGCCAAAAACATCCCCCATTACGGAGTGAAGGAAGCGGTCTTTCCCTTTAATATGTTCCCGGAAGTGGATCCCATCCTGGGGCCGGAAATGCGCTCCACCGGTGAGGTTCTGGGCATCGCCGATTCCTTCGGCCTGGCCTACTACAAGGCCCAGGAGGCCACCCAGTCGCGGCTGCCCCTGTCCGGCACGGTGCTGATCAGCGTAAACGACCAGGATAAATTTGAAGCCTTGGAAGCAGCCCAATTGTTTTCCAAGATTGGGTTTAAGATCAAAGCCACCGGCGGAACCTGCACATTCCTCCAGAAAAACGGCATTGCCTGCGATTATATCAAAAAGCTGTTCGAGGGCCGTCCTAATATAATGGACGGTATAACCAATGGAGAGATTCAGCTGGTTATCAATACCCCCTCCAGCAGGCGCAGCCAGTACGACGACTCCTATATCCGCAAAACCTCAATAAAGTACAAGGTTCCTTATCTGACCACCATGGCCGCCGCCCTGGCCAGTGCCCGGGGTATTGCCGCCTATCTGGAAGACGAGCAGCCCGAAGCCCATTTGAAGTCGCTGCAGGAATACCACGCGGATATCAACAAATCGAACTAGCTGATCGGGAGAAAATATAAAAACCCTGGCAAAAGCCCATTTGGCCGAAAACCGAATGGGCTTTTGTATGAAGGGGGTAAGTTTCTAATGCAATATCTTTTTAAATCCGAACCATAGGATCGGCATCGTTAACCCTTTCTGGATAAGTTTTGCCTCTGGAGCAAACAATGTAATAGATAATCCTTATATTGTGAAATAACAGGAGTAAGGCAAATTGAATTCATCTGCTAATAATGCGATCCGCCGTCCCAAAGCCAGTATAACTCCCTTTAATACAAACAGTCTCCATCTAAGAAATCCCTGGACGCTGGCTTGTTGGTCTCTGCTTTATCCAGGCTTTGGCCATATCAACAACGGCAGCATAAGCAAGGGCTTTTTGCTTTTCACCGGCGAGCTGCTGATCAATTATAAATCACACCTCAACCTGGCTATCCTATACAGCTTCAACGGTGCCTTTCAAGCAGCCAAACAGGTTCTGGACACCCAATGGCTTATCATATACTGCTCGGTTTTGCTTTTTGCCATATGGGACAGCTACCGGCTTACCGTAGAGTGCAACAAACTATCGGTTCTGGCCGACCGGGAACATTCCCCAATAACCCCTACCGCGGTGAGTGGGATCAGCGTAAACTCCCTCGACAAGCGCAATCCCTGGGTTGGTTTCGCCTGGTCCATGCTCTTGCCCGGTTTGGGGCACATGTATGCCGGTTTAAACGTTCTCTCTACAATTATCTTTATTTTTGGAACCGGCATTTTTGTTGTCTCCCACAGCCTTCAGGCAATTATGTACACTATTTGGGGTGATTTTAGCGGGGCCAGGAACATATTGGACTGGCAATGGTTTATGAACCTGCCTTCCTTATACGGCTTCGCCGCCTGGGATGCTTATCTGAAAACGGTTGAGTTAAACAAGTTATTCAATATTGAGCAGGCCCGGTATTTCAAAAAAACCTATCAGGGTATTTCGTTGAGACTGCCCTTTCCGGTTAGAGGAGGCTGAACCATGCTGGTCGTAGCATCATTTGATTACTGCTTTCACACCGAGTTGGCCATCAGTGAGCTTGTTGAAAAGGGCGTTGACAAAGACCACGTACTGGCCGTGCCCCTGGAGGTCAGGGGAGAAACCCGGGAATTGTTGGACAGCATCCACCACGCCGACGGGGTGAGCATGATCGACGGCGGTTTTCTCATGGGCACTGCCTGCATGACCCTGGGGGTTATCTACGGCTTCAACTTAAATTGGGGACCAATTATCTGGGGACTGATCGCACTATTGGGGGGTTTTATAATCGGATGCCTTTTTGATTATTTATTAGGTTCAAAACGGCATTCCCGAAACCGAAGCCAGGGAGCATCCGGTCCACTGGTTTTTTTAATTGAATGCCGGGCTGACCAGACGGAAACAGTAAAGAAGGTGCTCTGGGGGCACAAGGCTCTGGGTGTGTCTACTGTGGCGGTAGGAGAGTAGGATTATGCAGCAAGCGGCAGGATTATCCAATCAAGATTTGATAGCATCTATTGAACAGCAGTTAACCCACTTGCGAATTGAAAACTGGCTGCACCACGACCTTTTTACCTGGCAGTGGTGGCTGCTGTTGGCGGTCCTAATCATCCCCTGGTTTTTTTGGTGGAAGAAGGTTGATCGGACCCGACTGCTGGAAATTACCCTTATAGGAATGCTGGTTTTTATCATCTCATCTTATCTTGATGCCGTACTCAGTGAGCTGGGTTTGTGGGAATATCATTATTGGGTCATTCCTCTATGGCCGCGCTTGATCCCTGCTGATTGGTCCGTTCTTCCCATAACTTATATGTTCGTTTACCAAAAGTACAGTTCTTCCTGGAAGCGCTTCATCATAGCCATGACTGTCACCTCTGCCTTGTATTCGTTTGGCGGCGAATCTTTCCTGGTATGGATCAATGTTTACGAACTGCATAGTTGGAGGCACTACTATTCCTTTCCCATCTACCTGGCTATAGGCATTCTGATAAAGTGGGTGGTGGCAGTCTTTATGGCCCGGCAGGAGCAGGCCAGGGCCAGGCAGTGAGCGGTGCCGGCCAAACCTTTTGTCCGACTTCGGCTTATGTATTCATAGCCATCTTCCTTCGGGAATGCTAATATTATATAGATTTACGAGCAGTAACAAATGGAGATGAATCTTTTGAAAACCCTGGCTGTAATACAGCGGGAATTGCAGGAAAACCTGTGCAATTATCACCTCCCCTTTCAGGAGCAGAAATCGTAGTTAGCTTAATGCAGCTATATTGAATGACGAGTTGATAGGGATTGGTCTTTAACAGCTATGAGATCGAAACAACCACCCTCTAATGGGTTGTTTTGTTGATCAATTCACGGCGATCGACGGTTCTGAACGGCTCTTCATACCAGCCGTTTTCAATCATGATATTGGTGCCGTCTTCAAGGTAATTGGCCACTTCAGCAATCGCTTTGAAGTAGTTGACCATTAAATCGTGCCGGGGGCTGGTGGCCATGGAAGCCGAATAGTTTAATATGCCGGCGGAAGTAACCATGACGGTGTGAAACATCATAAACTTATCCGAGAAAATCGGGGTGGTTGAATCGGTAACCATAAAGTCCCAGGGGATCGGATCAGGAACGTTTTCCCGGGTCAGCGAGTAGCTGAAAGTATTTATAAGGTTGTTGGCCATTTTAACTCCCCGGTCCATAAATTTGCGCACCTGATTGGAGCTGGCCGTCTGGCTGAAACCCAACAGAAGCCTTTTGCCAACGTTGTTGGTAATTATGCCGTAAAAAAGAGCCGATATTTCCTGGGCTAACAGGCTCCTTTTTTCACCCCAAAACCCGTCTAAAAAATCTTGTTTCTTAACATAAGAAGGAATTTTCACCACTGATACTATGGGCGGTCTGATATACAGGCCTTTGGAAAGCATAACATCGATTGCATTATTAAAAAGATGCATGCTTGAATCCACACAGTGGGTGTAAAAGTCGCGCACGTCGGCCCGTCCCGAAGTGACCAGCGACAGGCCGTTTATCCCGACAGCTATCTTGTTGGAATTAACAAGGTAGTAGAGGAAATAGGCATCGGTAAAAAGCCGGGGAGCATTCCAATTCACATCGGTGTCGGAAAACCCGATAGGTATGGGCAGTCCCTCTTTGTTAAATAATTCCACTACTTTGTTAACTCTTTGGGTGCAAATGTTGACGGTGTCCTCCATTACGGGTCTAATTTCGTTATCCTCGACAGTCTGGCTAAATCTTTTAAATACACAGGTAAACATCGTGTACTGCATATAAGAATTCCAGAGCGCGGCTATTTCGGTGGCGTTTAAGGCAGAGTTGGCAGCGCCGGCGAAGGCTTTTTCCTGCATCTTGTCGGGATCATATTGAGTTCGCTTCATTACTCAGCCCTCCAATTTAAAGCTACCTTTAGCTTTTCCTAACGCTCTTATCGTATTCACAGCAAGTTTGCGACAGTGTTTGCAGCAGGGAGAGATACGGGAGCTCACAATATACAAGATAACCAGGCGGGCAATAAACCGGCCTGGTTTTATAATCGTTTGTATGTGCTTAATCGATCAAATAAAGCCTAAAAACTCCTTCTTTCCAAACACTACCCACAACCCGACCGCCCCATAATCAATATCGTAGTCGACGATATCGGTTTTAGATAAAATGGCACGGTACCTGCCGGGCGCATCTGGACCGATTTTGCTACGTAGATGCTCCAGCCAATCGGGACTGCGGCGCTGCATTTCCTGATCTATCTGCCTTTTGATCTCCGGACTGCCAAAACCGCCGCCTATAAAGGCCTTGCCACCAGGAGCTAAAACCCGGTATATTTCATTGAAGGCTAGAACCTGGTCCTGCCAGAAAAACATAGAACCCCGGCTGACCACCAGCTGCACCGAATTGCTTTCCAAGGGGATCCTGTGCACATCGGCCTGCATCAGTTTAACCCGTTTTTCTAAGTGCCGGTTGACAACGTTTCGCTTGGCAATAGCCAGCATTTCCGGGTCATTGTCCATTAAATAGATATCCAACAAGCTTTGCTCGGCGAAGGCCAGACCCAGGTAGCCGCTGCCGCAACCCAGGTCCAGGCATACTCCTTTGTATACACCGCTTTCCTCTAAAAACTGGGCGGCTATAGCCGGATAGGCGGGCGCAAAAACCTCCCGGGCTTGCCGGTCAAATTCTTCTGCTTTGCTGCTCATATATAATCCATCTCCCTCTGTTCCTCTGCTGCCTGCTGGAGGTTTAGTCCCCAACCCAAGGAACTCTTAACAACTATCCTGCCGGGCTGTCACAGTCCCAGCCTCCACCTGTCCCCGGCTGGCCCACCGTTTTAACGGCCGTATGAATAGGAACTCCAGACCAATGAGGATTGCCAGCAACACCAGCACCCAGGCAAAAAGCCGCTCGGTTTCCAGGTAGGCCCGGGCTATGGCAATTCTCTGACCCATCCCCTCCCGGGCGCCTAACAATTCAGCCATTATAGTGAGGCGTACCGACGAAGCCATGGCCAAGGAGAAGCCGGCAATCAAGGCATGGCGCATACCCGGAAGGTAGATCTTTTTTACTTTAAGCAGGGGCGGAAGCCGGTATACTCCTGCCATCTCCAGAAGAGCCGGATCGATGGACTTCAGCCCCTCGGCGGTATTGGTATGGATCACTGGAAAAACCAGCAGTGACACCAAAAATACCGTCATGGTGGTTCCCATGCCAAACCAGACCATAGCCATGGTCACAAAAATGATAGCCGGTACTGCCAATAAAAAGTTGACCAAGGGCTGCATCAACAGGTCCAGCCTTCTAAAGCAGCCGGCAAGGAGGCCGCTGGCTATACCTACCGTTATTCCGGCGGCCAGCCCCACCAACTGGCGGTGAAAAGTGATCAGGAGGTTTTCCGCCAGCTCACCGCTTTCCACCAGGGAGACCAGAGCTTGCAGAGTCTCGGCCGGCGACGGGACCAAAACCTGATTGTAGCGCATGGACAGCAGCTGCCAGCCGAGCAGCAGTAAAACAATGCCACCCAGGTATTCGTAATTCCTATTTAGCCTGGTAGTAGAACTTGGCATCGGGTATTTTGCCTCCAAAGGCCCGGACATCAGCGGTCTGGCTCAGCTCCTTGAAGAAGGCTTCCACTTCGGCCTGGCAGTCGGCAGCATGCTGGGGCTGTAAACGGGCGTATTTTAAAGAACCGGTTACTGCCGCGGCCTTCATCGAAGGCACATGCTTTTCCACGATCGGGCCGATTTCAGTTCCATGGCTGTTAACCCATTCCGAAGTCTCTATGTAGATCTTTTCAAAAGCGCTGGTCTGGGCAGGTGTAATACCGCTGTCATTGACGACGATAATTCCGGCCATAGGCATGCGGGCCTTTTCCTGTCCGGGCAGTTTATTCCACTCCTGGGTTAAATCCAACCCGCGGTGCAGTTGGATGCCTGCCTTTTGAGCATTTAAAGTGGCGATGCTGGAATGGGGTTCATTCAGCACCGCGTACTTCAATTGTCCGGCGGCCAGGCGCGAGGAAGCCTCCGCCATATCCAGATAAGTGATGGTAAGGTCCTGGTCGGGGTTGATATTGTTCTTGAGCAGCAGGTGGCGGAAAATCAGATCCTGGATTCCGCCCTTGCCGGATATGGCTACTTCTTTGCCTTTCAGATCCTGCAGGGTTTTGACATCCGGGTCGGTGCTCATGACATAGAGCATTCCCCAGACGGTAACCATGAGCAATTGAACATTCAAACCCTTGTTGTAGGCGAGTACCGCATTGCTTATCGGGGTGCTGCACAGCTGCACCTCTTTAGCGGTTACCATTGCGGTCAACTGCTCACCGCTCTGCCAGGGTTTAAGAACGATTTTACTGTTTTGTTCCGCCATCTGCGCCAGGGGATAAGTAACCGGCCCGGGGGCGCTTCCGATAGCAAGATTGAGGTCGGCAAGTTTGAGTTCAGCCTGGTTGGCTGCAGTAGGAGTCGTTTTTTGACTGGCGCATCCCGCCAGAGTAAAAATCAGGCAAGCTGATAATAAAAGGGCTGTGAGCCTTTTTTTCATAGGTATAGCCTCCTCTCAACAATTGAAAACCCGCATCAATTTGTTCTTATAGATATAATTCGGCCCGGTCTGGATTAAGGGTGTTTATCAACACCTGTTCCACGTGCCTGGCATAGCTCGGCTTGCTCTTTTGCCCGGTTTCGGGACGCAGTTCCAATACCGTTTCACAGGGCCGTCCGCCTACCACCACGATCCGGTCGGCAAGCCTTACAGCCTCCTGCACATCATGGGTAACCAAGACTGTTGTACAGGCATGCCAGCGCCCCAGGGAAAGCAGCAGTTCCTCCATATCTTTTTTCAGGTTTTCATCCAAACCGGAAAAAGGCTCGTCCAGCAAAAGCAAATCCGGTTGAATGGCAAAAGCCCGGCCAATGGAAACCCTTTGCTTCATTCCCCCGCTCAATTGTCCGGGATAGTAGTCGCCAAACCCATCCAGGCCCAAAACCGGCAGAAGGCTCTCCACCCTTTGCCGCCGCTGCCTGGCATCCAGTCCCAGGTTATACAGGCCGAGCTGGAGATTTTCCACTGCTGTAAACCAGGGGAGCAGCCGGGGTTCTTGGAAAACATAGGCAAGTCTCCGGCTGTTAGAACGGACCCGTCCCGCCTGGGGCCTGGCAACGCCGGCCAGAAGATTAAGTATGGTGGTCTTACCTACTCCCGAAGGCCCGAAGAGACAGATGAATTCCTGCCTGCTGCAGCTCAGGTTAAAATGTTCAAAAACCCGCAAGGGGCCATAGTGCAAAACAATATCCTGCAAACTAAACAAAGCCCTCACCTCGTAATACGGGTCCTATGGATAATAATACTCTCATTAAGCACCCGTTCCGGCACCGTATTCATCAGCCCTGACTGCCTGCAAGTAATCCTCCCAACTCCTCCAGCGCAGATTTAAGCCGTGCTCGTTTAGAAGCGCGGGAATGGCTACTTCCGGGGAAACGGGCACAAAGGTCTGCAGGGCCAGGTATTCCTGAACCTGCCTGGATAGCAAAAAGTCGCCGATCTCCAGCAGGCGCTCATCTGCATCCTTGTTCCAGACCATAACCAGGGGCATGCAGTACATGCCGTCGCCCGGCCACATTAATTGAATGTTTTTATGGTGAGAAATACGGGCAAACGATATATTGGTGATCCCCAGGGGACATCGGCCCTCATCAACGGCATTGACTACATTGATGGGAGCCCCAAGGTATACAAGGTTCTCCCGGAAATCTGAGCATCCTTCCGGGTAATCGGCGCTGACCAGGCTGCGGATCATACGCGGAGCCATATGGTATTCATCAGGCATGGCAATGCGGCCCCGCCAGCGCTTATCAAGCAAATCTTCCCATACCCGCGGAAGTTCCTTTTCCTCCAGTACATCGGGATTGTAGAAGATGGCAAAGGGAACCACCACAAAGGGATGAAAATACCCCAGTTGATCGGTAAATCCGGCTTTGGACAGTTCCGGGCGCAAATCGAAACGGCCTGGCAGGGTGCGAAAATGCTCTTTCACGTATTCATCAGACAGCCCTGCAAAATAGTTGACATGGCCCAGCACCAGATCGGGTATATCCTCTTTGACCGGTTTAACTTTTAAACCGCCACTATCTGGCTGACACTGAAGCTGGCTCACAATTTCCACCTTAATGCCATGCTTTTTTTCCATTACCCGACCGTAGGCTTTTAGCATTTCGTCAAGGGCTCTACTGATATTTAGAGGCAGGTGTACGAGGACTCTTGCCATGTTATCCCCTCCTTTACATAGTCCTCGGTCTGCCCAATGCTGTTTCCTTCTCTTAAAGAATGACGTAGACCGGCTACGCTTTTTTCCAATCTCAACAAATCTTTCAGTATGTTTTTCTCCTGCGGCGTTGTAGGGCATATCCTATCCATACCGCCGTTTTTCATCACTACCCGCTGCTCGGTCATCAGTATAAGGGTTGGATCATGAGAAACGACCAGAACCATTTTGCCCTGTCCGGTGAGTATATTAAGTGCCTGCAGACGATCAATGCCGGCGTTTTCTATTTCATCGATGAGCACGATGGGAGCGTTGCTGATTAAGGCCACGTCGGCGACCATTAGGGCCCGTGATTGCCCCCCGCTCAACTGAGTCAGGTTGGTCTGTAAAGAGACCGGTTCACCGGCCAGCTGATTGGTAATAGTCAGGACTTCCCCGATAATGGCGCCGGGATTGCTAATACCCCGTACCTGGGCATGCATTAAGAGAAAGTCTTCTATGTTCATATCAATTACAAAGTTCATATTCTGGGAGACCTGGGCCATCAAATTGTGGGAAAGCCTTTTATCCCGATTTTTATAAACCGTCTGATCGTTAATTAAAACCCTGCGGCCCGTTAAAGTATCTTCCTCGGCATACTGCTCAATATCAGATATCAATTGGGTCTTACCGGATCCGGTTGGCCCGACTACCGCTAAAACCTGGCCTGCTTCTATGTCCAAGCGCACTACCTTCTCCGGACTGCCATCCTTATCCAGCCCGGCTAAAATGCTTATCCTCTCCAACATCAATCCAGTCTCCCAAAGTCTACTTTTTTCACCATTCCCATCTGATGACTCTTGCCGATGGTGGTTTCCCCGGCACAATAGGAACAAACCGCCGCCGGCATGGGACTCCTCAGTTCTTTGCCACTGATCCCATCCAGGGGCTTGCAGTCAAGAATTGCGTTTTTCAAAGTCAGGGCACCCTGCCCGGTAAGGCCGTTTACCTCCAAGATCCGGGCCTCCGGGTTCTCTATGGCCACCTTATAGCGAAACACCTCCCGTTCCGCCTGGGAAACGATGTCCCCTTTGGTAATGACCACAATATCCGCCGAACTCAACATGGGACCCACTTTTTTAGGGGTGTCAACACCTATCAAATTGTCTATAACGCAAATGTTCAAACAATCATGTACGGCGGGCGCGCAGCGGTGGCATAGTCCCGCTGTTTCCAATACCAACACATCCGCCCGCTGCTCTTTAGCCCACTGTTCAACTTCCTCCAAATTGGCCACATAAAAATGATCCGGGCAGATATAATCACTCAGGCCAACCGCCACCGGTATGCCCAGCCGGGCATATCTCTCGTCATCGGAAGTCTGCAGGCAATCAATTTTGCAGGCTGCGACAACCAGTCCATTTCGCAGGAGATGACGGGCCGTATGAACCATAACCGAAGTCTTCCCCGACGAAGGTGTACCGGCAACAATAACCAGACGCAAAGCAGCACCTTCTTTCCCATCAGCATTTGGACCGCTTGATAATAGAAAACTTGCTGCCGCACAACTTCACCATTCATAATCATGCATAGCAGGGTGTCTTCAAGCTCATAAATGTACAAAAATATACATAAGATTACAAAACCAAATAAAAAACCCGCTTTATAAAGTGTATAACGCCTATCATCTACATGCAATACTCTGTTCTTCTTTGACATGAGGAAACAAAAACAAATAACGTTAAGTCCCTTCCGTTGTACGGGCATCAAATGCCTCGAGTCTTTACTCTCAAATGAAGCGCATTCAAAAAGCCGGCTGACACCCTGCTGTCAGCCGGCTCCGGGTCGATAAGCGAGTACTACTGGATAAACACTTTGCCGGTATTTGTTATAATATTTGATTCCATCTTAAGAGAGCGGACTTTGACCGATAGCACCAATATTGTCACAATGACTGCCAATCCGTCCGAGAGCGGACTGGCGATCCATATGCCGTTTAAATGAAAGAAACGCGGAAGAATAATCAAGGCCGGAATAAGGATGAGCACCTGCCGTAATAAGGCCAACCCTAAAGCTGTACGAGCCTTGCCGATGGCCTGGAAAAAGCTGCTGCTTACCATCTGGAAACCTATTACCGGCAGCATTATAATCATAAGGCGCATGCCGCGAGACCCGACGGTCAGAAAGCTGCTGTTATCCGTAAAAACACCCAGCAGCTGCCCCGGGAAGAGTTGCAGAATGATAAAACCCGTACTGGTTACTACTGTTGCCGCTATGATGGCATCCTTTAAAGCTTCAATAACCCGGTCATAACGCCCGGCTCCGTAATTGAAACCTATAATCGGCTGAACCCCCATTATTATGCCATTAACGGGCAGAATTAAGAACACCAGCATAACATTGATAATACCGTAGGCTCCGATGGCCGTATCGCCGCCATAACGGGCCAGGTTTTGATTAAACAGAGAATAAACGATGCTGGCCGCCATCTGCATGACAAACGGCGCCATCCCTACCGACATCATTTCTTTAACAATCTCTAACCTGATCGGCAAGTTCCTTGCTCGAAGGCGCAGAACGCTTTTTGGTCCGCAAAAATACCAGAAAGCAAAAACGGAAGAAGCCGTCTGGGCCATAACAGTCGCGATAGCAACGCCTTTAACCGCCCAACCCAAGAGATAGATGAAGACAAAATCGAGGAAAATATTTACGCCCACATTGATCAGCACAATATTCATAGACGTCCGGGGATCGCCCTCGGCGCGGATAATAGCAGGCAGGGCCGAAACAATATACTGAAAAACGGATCCCAGCAGAATGATTCGAATAAATTCGGTGGCATATGGCAATATAGCGGGGCTACCTCCCAGGGCAATCAATATCTTGTCTATTAAAATCAGCAGCAATCCGGTTGTCACTATAGAGATTATACCTATCAGGGTCACTGCATTACCCAAAATAGCTTCCGCTTCATCTTGCCTGCCTTCTCCCAGGCGAATGGAAACCAGCGTACCCGAACCCGCTGCCACAAGCATGACAAATGCCAATATGATGAACGAAATGGGCATGGTCAATGAGATGCCGGCTATGGCCTGGGCGCCCACCATCTGTCCTACGAAAATCCTGTCTATAATGACATAAGCGGAACCAGCTATGGCGCTCATTATAGAGGGCAGCGAAAACTGCCACAATAATCGGGATATCTTTTCTTCACCCAAACGGCTGGTATCGGCCCCCATAAAACCCCCTGAGCGGTTTGGTTGACCCTTAATGGAGAAAAACTTTGCCTTCATCCCCGTCCACAACCACCTTTTGGCCATCTTTTATCAGTTTCATGGCTCCGCCGATATTGACTACCGCCGGAATGCCATATTCCCGCGCCACTATGGCCCCGTGCGATCCGGCCCCCCCGGTCTCCACGATTATAGCCGAGGCCCTCAAGAACAAGGGGGTCCAGCCGGGATCGGTGGTGGGCGCTACCAGGACGTCTCCGGTCTTTAACTTCTCTCCCTGGTGGGGATGCCCGATTAAGCGGGCCATCCCTGAAGCCTTGCCCGCTGCCACCCCCAGGCCGGTAAGCACTTCAGCGGAGGATTGAATAACTATCTCGGCAAATTGAGGAACTTCATCGATAATAAAACCGGGCGGAGACAGAGCCTCCCACTCCCGTTTCCTCTCTTTGCGTTCTGCTACTAAAATATCCAGTCCGGATCCGTCCCACTCTCCCTGGAGAATTGATACTATTTCGCTCCAGGAGCAATGATAAATGTCGGCCGCTTCAACCAGGACATTTTGAAGGGCCATGCGGCGGGCGATCTCCTGGAACACCAGGCGGTTTGATTCACCGATTTTCACCAGCAGCGATTTGGCCATTTCCCGCACGGCCATGCCTTGTAAGGCTCCATCCACCATGCGCTTGATGGCGCTTTGCTTGCGGCCCGGAACCTTTTCGCCGACTTCCCGCCAGGCTCGCTCAGCGGTCTCCCTTTGGCGGGCTCTTATTTTGGCCAGATCAGCGGTTTCCATGGTGTCTTTGACGACTTCCAGTAGATAAGCAGGTTCTTCCCGCCAGCGGGGGTTTAGGATCTCCAGTTCATAGACCGCCCGGTGTCCGTATTCCGCCAGGAAACTGCGCAGAGATCGCTTGAAGGGTGAGTCCTCGGGCAGCATCTCCTCCCAGAGCTGCGGCGTAAAAGGCTGAAGGGCAAAGAAGCGGCGGGCCGCCGGGTCTTCCCGGGCGATTTCGGCCATTTCCACAAGGCGATAGCCCTGTTGGGCGCTGGTAATATCCCCGCTTCCCGCCATCAAGGCATTAGCCTGGATTTTGCCCCGGCCGGGAAAATATCTCTCCAGGGCCTTTATAAGGGAAGTCGTATCCGCGGCTGCCAGAGAACCCAAAAACGCCGGGTAGTATTCGCGGTGGGCCTGTCTTACCGCGTCCAATTTATTCAGCAGGTCGCGTTCACTCAGTATTCTGAGATCCTGCTGCAACAGGCTGTTGGTGAACTGTTCAACTTTGGGAAAGGCCAGGGGAACGTTTTTTCGGCCTTTGGAGCCCTGAGCCAAAAACTTGAGCAAACGAAACAGTCTCTTTAATCCCTTGATTCCAGCGTAGGGGCTATTTTTCGGTATTTCGATCTCGGGCTGATGACCTCCCCAGGCTTGATTGGTCTGGGCCGGGGTAAAGCCCAGGGAATCGTACATATACCACTGTTGGATCGATAAATTGACATAGGCCCGCCCCTGGTACAGCCTTATACCCTGCAATCCTGGTGGCATTTGGTAGCCGGGCATACCGGGCAGTTCAAAATAGCGTTTGTATAAATTCCAGTTGAGCGTCGACTGAACCATGGGCATGGTATCGCTGAAGTTGGCATTGGACCAGATATCAGGCTGGTTCTTGAGTTCTGCAAAGGTATACCTGGGCAGGGCAGTCACCGGCCGGGCCTGGACCAACAAGAAGTCCCGGCCGTCAAACACCCATTCGATATCATAATGCTTTTCCCCACCGCCCAGGGAGTCAAATACCCGCTGGATGAGCAATCCCAGCTTTTGGATTTGATCGTCCCCCAGAGCTTGAGTGTTCCCGGCTTCGCTCACCTTGACAAAGTCAGTCCCGCCCTCTTTCCGAACCACCGTCTTCCCCTGCTTGCTTCCGATTTTTTTGTCCACTATCTCAACCCAGTAATTCAGGCAGTATTCGTCCGACTCTACGGCGCCTCCCACCAGGCTCTCACCCAGGCCGAAATTGGCGCTGATCACGGTGATATCTTCCCGGCCGCTGCGCGGATCGCAGGAAAATCCTACCCCGGCCGCCTGGGCATCCACCATTTCCAGAATCACCACCGCCTGCAGAATTTCATCGTCCTTGATATTCATTTTGCGCCGGTAGGCCAGCGCCCGAGGCGTCCATAACGAGGCGTAGCAGCCTTTAATGGCTGACAGGACGCTCTCCCGGCCGCTTACGTTCAGGAAAGAATCGTGGATTCCGGCGAAGGAAGCGGTTCCCGAGTCTTCGGCGGTAGCCGAAGAACGAACCGCCAGGGCCCGATCAAGCAGGCCCAGACCTTGCAGTCGGGCGACTAATTCTTCCTCTATATGTTCAGGCATCTTACCGACCTCCATTTTTTCACGCAACAGGTGCAGCTTTCTTTCATTGTTGCGGTTTTCAATGTTATCGATGCTGATGCTTCGCTCAATATCCTTGATATCTTCAGTGAGCTTGTTCTCAAGCAGATAGCTCTTATAGACTTCGGCGGTTAAGACCCCGCCAAGCGGGATCTTGAACCTGTAATGATCCAGCCGTCCTAGATTCCATCCCTTGCCCCCGGCGGCCGGCGCACCCGCCTGAAAAGCCTCCGGCCAGGCTAAAAAGACCCTGCTGCTCTCTCCCATATACACCCTCCTCGTTAAAACATACTGAACGTCCGGTCTAATTAATGACAAAAAAATTTACTCCCTTCGGATTTCCTCCCCGATTCCTTTTAACAGCAGGGTTGTCGCCTTGTAGAACAGTGCTTTACTGACTTCGTTATCCATGAAATAGAGTGAGTAATAATTCAAAGCGGAAAAAAAGCTGCTGATGATCAAGGTTAATTCAAAAAGCTCTTCCTTTTTAAGCTCTCCCTGCGCGATTCCTTCAGCGACAAACTTCTGGGTTTTGGCAAAGGAGCCGGCTGCAACCACTTTGAATCTTTGGGCGGCTTCCGAATTCTCTCCCACAATATTGATAAACTCCCGCTCAGCTGAATACAAAGGCCTCTCATTGCCGGCCGCAAAGTTCCCGTAGATGTAGAGCTTTTCGGTGAACGTCTTACAATGGGCGGTTTCTCTTTCCAGCTGCTCCCACCAATCAAGGAAAGTCTGCTCCTCCAGGTAGATAAACAGGTCCTCTTTGCTTTTGAAATGGTAGTACAGATTGCCCTTGCTGCACTCCGCAGCCTGGCATATGTCCTGAATGGAAGTAGCGGCATAGCCCTTTTTGGAAAACAAGGTCCGGGCCTGCTGGGCTATATTTATCTTGGTTTGCTCCCCTTCATACCTGCGTTTGTTCATAGTGTTCTCCTCTGTTAATTATAAACCGACCGTTCGGTCTAATATAAGTATAACCAAAACCTCCCGTTTGGCAATAGTATTATTGTTCACAGTGGAAGATAAATGGGATTTTTTTTAAAAAA
>JBDKUE010000189.1:0-3028 GCA_039679855.1 Syntrophomonas sp. | reverse complement strand
CCGCAGATAAACAGTATATTACTGGTGTCTATCTGAATAAACTCCTGATGCGGGTGTTTGCGCCCGCCCTGGGGCGGAACACTGGCAATAGTGCCTTCCAGAATTTTCAGCAGGGCCTGTTGAACCCCCTCCCCGGATACGTCCCGGGTGATGCTGGGATTGTCAGTCTTTCTTGCAATTTTATCTATTTCATCAATATAGACAATACCTTTTTCGGCCTTTTCAATATCGTAATCGGCCGCCTGGATAAGCTTTAGCAGAATATTCTCCACATCTTCGCCAACATACCCCGCTTCGGTAAGCGATGTGGCGTCAGCTATGGCAAAAGGCACGTTCAAAATGCGGGCCAGGGTCTGAGCCAGCAGGGTTTTACCACTTCCGGTCGGCCCCAGCATCATTATATTGCTTTTCTGCAGTTCCACATCATCAAGCTTCATGCCCAGGTTGATGCGCTTGTAGTGATTATACACCGCCACCGCCAGAGATTGTTTGGCCCTTTCCTGGCCTATAACATAGTCATCCAGGATGTCTTTGATCTCTCTGGGCTTGGGGATGTCACCCAATTCAAAACCGAAATCTTCGGCCAGTTCTTCTTCGATAATTTCGTTGCACAGTTCTATGCACTCATCGCAAATATACACACCGGGTCCAGCTACCAGTTTTTTAACTTGATCCTGCGTTTTTCCGCAGAAAGAGCATTTTAATTGTCCTTTGTCATCCCCGTACTTGTGCATAAGTTCACCTCATTTCCCCAAGCTTACTTCTTGCGGTTAACGGGAAACACTTCGTCAATTAGACCGTACTCTTGGGCTTCGGCCGCTGTCATAAAATAGTCCCTTTCCACATCTGCCTGTATTTTTTCAAGCTTTTGACCGGTTCTTTCGGCCAGAATTTCGTTGAGCTTGGCTTTTTGTTTTAGAATCTGCCGGGCACGTATCTCGATATCGGTGGCCTGCCCCTGGGTTCCTCCCCAGGGCTGGTGGATCATGACCTCGGCATTGGGGGTGGCAAAACGCTTGCCCTTTTGCCCTGCTGCCAGAAGAAAAGCGCCCATGCTGGCGGCCATGCCGATGCAGATAGTTGATACATCCGGCCTTATATACTGCATGGTGTCGTATATAGCCAGACCGGAAGTAATAGACCCGCCCGGGCTGTTGATATACAGTGAAATATCTTTATCAGGATCTTCAGCCTCTAGAAAAAGGAGCTGCGCATTTACCAGGTTGGCAACCGTATCATCAATGGCACTACCCAAAAACACTATTCTATCCTTTAACAACCGGGAGTATATATCATAGGCGCGTTCGCCCCGGTTGGTTTGTTCAACGACCATCGGCACTAAAAAGGACATCGGTTTCACTCCCATCTAATTTAAGATTCTTTTACCTTTTTACCTGCTCCATACTATAATTATGCCTCTTCTTCACTTTTTGCTGAATCATCAGCTTCAGAAATTACACTTTCATCTATCTTTACCCCGGAAGGGGGTGAAGTAAACTCCTTTTCAGTAATTATCGCTTTTTCTATCAAATAATCCACTGCTTTATCAATTTGTACGCCAAAACGGATCTTTTCCGTAACATCTTTGAGGATTTGCCGGGTGTTGTCCAGGTCAACATGCATCTCCGCTGCAATGTCCTCGATACGCTTATCTACTTCTTCATCGCTGGCTGTAAAACCTTTTTCCTCAACCAACTTTTCCAGCATGAAATCGGACTTTACACTGCGCTCGGCATCCGGCCACATGCGGGTTCTCAATTCATCCTCAGTGCTGTTGGTAAACTGGTAATACTGCTCCAGGGTCAACCCTTGAGCACCAATTGACTGCTCCATCTGCTCCAGCATACGACCCACCTGAGTCTTGATGGCCGCCTCCGGCACTACCATTTCGCAGCGCTCCAGGGCTTTATCAATAACTTCATGCTTAAGCACCTCTTTGCGCCGGGCTTCAAGGTTTTTGTTCATATTCTGAAGCAAATCCTGGCGGAGTTCTTCCAGGGTGTCAAACTGGCTTACTTCCTGGGCAAAGTCGTCATTTAACTCGCGCAGCTTCTTGCCTTCCACTTTTTTGACAAGGACCTTGAATAGGGCCTGTTTACCGGCCAGTTCTTCAGCGTGGTAGGCTTCCGGGAACATCACGTCGACATCCTTGCTGTCGCCTTTCTTGAGTCCGACCAATTGCTCTTCAAATCCGGGGATGAAGCTTCCTGAGCCAAGCTCCAGGGGATAGTCTTCGCCGTTTCCGCCATCAAAGGCCACCTCATCCACAAAACCTTCAAAGTCTATAGTTACAGTATCACCCATTTGGGCGGGGTCGTCTTCTTTTTCTTCCAGTTCGGCGTAACGAGCACGCATTTCCTCCAACCGGGCATCCAAGTCCTTATCGCTGACCTGCATTTTAGGAATCTCAACTTCCAGGCCTTCCAGGTCGCCCAAAGTAACTTCAGGCTTCACCGCTACCCGGGCGGTGAACTTGAAGGTCTCCAATTGCAGTTCATCTTCGAAATCGAACTCGGGTTGAGCGATGGGTTCAATATCGAGAGCCTCAATAGCCTCAGCATAGGCATCGGGAAGCGCTACCTCCAGGGCTTCGTTCAGGAGAATCTCCCTTCCATAATGGGCTTCTAAAAGAACGCGGGGAGCCCGGCCTTTACGAAATCCCGGAATGCTTACCTGTTTGACAACTTTCTTATAGGCTTTGTCCATAGCCTCATCCATACGGCCTTCATCTATTTCGATGGCTATGTAGGCCTCACTGTTCTCTATCTTCTCGAGTTTAAAATCCATTTATGATCCTCCTTGTGTTTATTCTTTAATCATTTATTTGCGCGTCACGACCGCGACTTTTACCGGTTCAGGCAGAAACACAAGGCCCCGGCAAATGCCGAGGCATGATTGCTATGGAGCGGAAGACGAGATTCGAACTCGCGACCCTCGCCTTGGCAAGGCGATGCTCTACCACTGAGCCACTTCCGCACACAATTTCCGCTATATAAAAGAATAATGAATTCGTCAGACCAAAGTCAAG
>JBDKUE010000021.1:0-9156 GCA_039679855.1 Syntrophomonas sp. | reverse complement strand
CGTTCATTGTCACATTATTCGTACTGGGGCCAGGGCTCAAGCTGGCAAAGCCCCAACTCCACGGCATTCCAATGACTTCCTGGTCTTTCCCGTTGATTTTTAAGGTCTGAATGCGGTCGGTCACCATGGCCCGTACTACTAATTTGCCGCGGGCAGAGGATACTTCCACTTTGTCGCCTTCTTCAACGCCGATCTTTTCAGCCAGGTTTTTACTGATTTCAGCATAAGGCTCGGGGGCAATCTCGTTCAGCCAGGGAATGTTGCGGGTAATCGCCCCGGCGCAAAAGTGCTCGACGACTCCGTAGGTGGTGAGCACGTAAGGATACTGCTCGGGTTTGCCAAACTCTTTGGATACGATCTTGGCCATAGGATTGCTCTGTACGCTGGGATGCAGGATATTGGTGGTCGGGCTTTCAATCGGCTCATAGAATTCCGGCATTGGTCCGTCAACGGTCATGCCCGCTCCCCGAACCGGAACAGCCGCGATGCCTTCCGGCGGTGTAGCAACTGCACCGCTGGTATAGGAAGCTGCAAATAGGCGGCCTACGCCTTCCGGATTCATGCGGAAAGCCTGTTTGCCTTCCGGAGTGTCAGGACCTTTGGTCTTGTCGACCACGTCGGCGCCGTCATTTCCAGTCCAGGTGGTGCCATCCCACCAGATAAGCTTGCGTTTTGAATCGACCGGTTGTCCGTAAGCGTCACAGGAAGCCCGGTTATATAGAACGCGGATATTGCCCGGCCAGGCGAAGGCATACTCTTTATTCAAGCCCAGACCGGTGGGATCTGCGTTGCCACGGCGGTCTGCGAGGTTTTTGCCTTCCGGAGTTACGCCGGCGTATATCCAGCATCCGGTGGAAACCGTGCCGACCGGTGCGGCCAGATATTCAGCCAAAGTAGCGGTGAGCTTGCCGGTTGTGTCATTATAACCGTTCAGTTCCTGAAGGACCTTTAAAGCGCTCGCTTCGTGCTCGCCATAATCCCAGTTGGCCTTTAAAATCGGTTCATCCTTGGAATCGACGCTTCCTTCATAAAGTTTGCGTACTCTCTTGAAAATGTGGTCTAACATATCCAGATCGGGGTGACAGTCGTTGAGGGGCTTCAAGGCCACTTCTTTCCACTGAATCAAGCGGGAAGAATTGGTCATACTGCCGGCCTTTTCATAAACGAAAGCCGCTGGCAGGTAGATTACCTCGGTTGGAATTTCGGCCGGCTTTAACCCTTCTTCTTTCCAGAACTGGGCGGTTTCGGTATTGAATATGTCGGCCACTACCAGCATTTCAAGTTTGGACAAGCCGCGGGCCACCAGTTTTCTGTCGGGGATGGAAACAGTGGAATTGGAACCCCAGTTGAGGAGGAGCTTAAACTGCCCGTCTTCCATTTTGCTGAAGAACTGGGATTGAATAGGCATATTTGATGGATTATTCTTGGGCAGCCACTGATACCCGTAATCGTTTTCGGCAATGGCATTTTTGCCGAACCAAGCCTTGAGCAAGGCTACCAGCGGTTTATGCTGAACTGATCCGTTTTTGACCGCATAATCCTGCAGAGTTTTCTCGGCATTGGTGGGATAAGGTAAATATCCCGGCAGGTTGGCGTTCAGGTTGGCCATATCGGTAGAACCCTGAACATTGGGCTCACCGCGCAGGGCCTGGATGCCGCCGCCGGCCTTACCCACATTGCCCAGGAGCAGCTGAATGATCGCGTAGCAACGGATACCCTGCACCCCGGTGGTGTGCTGGGTCATGCCCAGGGCGTAGAAGATGTTGCCCGGCTTGGCCGCACCGAAGACATCGGCTATCTGTTTAATTTTCGCAAACGGTATACCGGTGATCCTTGAAGCTACATCGAAGGTATACCTGGAATAGTGAGCTTTGAGTTTTTGGAAGACACAGTCCGGATCATCCAGGGTGGCTGCTTTAATCGGCTTGCCCTCAGCGTCCAGCTGATATCCCCAGGTGGTATAGGCATATTTCTTGGTTTCAGCGTTGAAACCGGAAAACATGCCGTCATTGAATTTGAAATCTTTGTTTATCTTGTAAAGTGCATTGGTGAAATTCAAAACATAGAATTCGTCATAAAGCTTGTTCTCAATGTAGTAATTGATCATTGCACCCAGGTAAGCAATGTCGGTTCCGGGACGGATCTGAGCGAATATATCCGCCTGGGAAGCGGTGCGCGTAAAGCGTGGGTCTACAACAATAACCTTGGCGCCTTTTTGCCGGGCGCGGTTAACCCATTTCATGGAAATGGGATGATTTTCGGCACAGTTGCTGCCGGCAATCAGGAAACATTCGGAGTTCTGCATATCCTGCCAGGAGTTGGTCATAGCACCGCGTCCAAATGAAGGTGACAAACTAGCCACCGTGGGCGCGTGTCAGATACGGGCCTGATGTTCGTGGAATGGTGTGCCAATCAGGCGGGCCAGTTTGGAAAGCAGATAGCTTTCTTCATTGTCGACCTCGGCAGAGCCTATCATGGCTATACCTTCCGCCCGGTTTACAGTAACCGTTTCTTTGGCACCGGCTTTGTTGGTTATCTCTTCAGTGCCCTTCCAGGTCTTATCCCGGACTTCTTTGATTTTCTTGGCAATCCGATCGTAGGCCTCATCCCAGGTAATATCAACAAATTTGTCCGAGCCAGGAGCACGATACAGCGGGTTTTTCGGACGTTCCGGGGAATAGGCCACCTGCGCCAGGCTGGCCGCTTTGGGGCAAAGCGTACCTTCATTGATGGGATTATCCGGGTTCCCATCGAGATGGACCAGTTTTCCGTCTTTAATGTGCAGGAGTAAACCACATCCACCTGAACAGAAGTGACAGATACTGGGTATCTGTTTGGTTCCTGCCAGCTTCAGCACATACCCCTGGGCCGCATTCGCTTCCAGGTCAAATCCCAAACCGGAAGCAACTACGGCAACGGAGAGACCTGAAAGTTTCAGAAAACCACGACGAGTAACTTTCATCACCAATCTCTACCTCCCTTTAACTACTTACTACCTGCAAATACTCCTCTTCTCCGAGTATTTGATTGCATTTATGTGTAAATCTGGTTGATGGTGGGAATAAACCCCTTAGCGCTTTTGTGGATAATGGCCAAAGTGCATTTAATCCGTTTCCTGGCCACCAGACCTCCCTGCCTTTCCTGGTTTTAGCCTTCCAATCTTTTCTCACAAGGTGAAGCGTCCGTCCTGCTCCTCTTCGGGGTTATGCCCTCCTCTCTGTTTACATTGTTGATCTGTTTCTACTGGAACCGAACAACCTATAATTTGCACTGAGCGGGAAAAGCAAAAACGCCTCCAGCGAAGACCGGGGGCATAAAAAAACCATTCTCGGAATTTATGCCCAAAAAAACCCAGTAAGTGCTATCTGCCCTGACCAGAGTTTCAGGCTCCTTTCCAACAATGGGAGGCTAATCCGTTTCCAGACTAACCCATTGGCTTGCTATCATGGCATTGGCTTTAGATAGAAAGCTCGGAGCTATGCAATTGTCTCAACCATTGACCATCATTCAAAAGAGAATATACCACATGCTATTTACAGCTACCATACACCACATAATATAGCATAAAACAATTAAATTGTCATTAACAATACTAGAACCAAACTATGCAAAATAAAACTAACTTGTACCAATAAGAACAAATGAATTACTATAGGAAGCATGTATAATAAATATATAGATCATGCAAATCAACCAGTGGGTGAAATATATGGTATGAGGTGGGGCGTTCATGAATTACCCGGAAAAAAAGCAGTGGGTTAATGATAAATTATATGAACCGGTTAGTTTGGATAAAGCCGTTTCGGTCAGTTGCTCAAGTGTTCATGCCCTGGACACCGAGTGGCTGCACATCTATGATGCCTACATGCGGGTGGCTGCAGACAATATTGCCAGCTTTATTGATATTCCCAATTTTGATCGTTCCGCAATGGATGGCTACGCGATTGGTAAGACTGATCTGGAAAGACTGCAAGCCGGACGGCCGTTGCGTTTGCGGGTAGTTTCAATTGTTGGAGCTGGTTCATCAATTGAAACCAGACCGATAAGACCCGGGGAAACTTGCAGAATTATGACCGGGGCTTTACTTCCGGAAGGCAGCGTTGCGGTTATTAAACAAGAAGACGTTGAAGTAGTGGAAAACTATATAATTGTCAGCCGCAAAGCGCGGCGGGGGGAAAATATCCGAAGAGCAGGCCATGAATTGAGGGCCGGAGACAGGGTCGCAGCCAAAGGTCAGGTTTTAAAAGCGGAAATCCTGGAAAGAATAGCCGCCTGCGGCATTGAAAAAGTGCCGGTATATAAAACACCCTGTGTATTTATTATTGATACGGGAAATGAGTTGCTTTTACCCGGGTCCCCCATCAAAACAGGATGCATTTATTGCAGCAACCGGAGTTTAATAGCATGCAAAGTAACCAGCAGCGGAGCCGTGCCGTTGCTGTCGCCTTCCATTGTAAATGATGATCTGCAAACCATTGTAACTGCAGTAAAAAAGGCGGTGCAGGTCTCTGATATGGTGATAGTCAGCGGGGGAACCGGCAACGGCCTTTTCGACCTGGTTCACAACGCGTTCGAATATTTGAACGCCCAGCTTCTTTTCAAGGGTATAAACGTCTTTCCTGGCAAAAGTACTTCAGCCGCGCTTCTTAATGGCAAACTTATCTTCAATCTGTCCGGCAGCCCCTCGGCGGCCGGGATATTGTTTGAAGCTCTGGTAAAACCGGCCTTGCTTAAGTTAAAAGGAGAGTCATTTTATCAAGGGGATTGGTTCAACATAGAACTGGGGAGTCCCATTGAGCGTTTAAAACCGGGGCGCAGCCTGCACCGAGGAGAAATGGTTATTAGTGAGGGACAAGTCTATGCCCTGCCGGTAAGCCGAAAAGTTATTAATACCGGACACATTCCTTTACTATTAGATATTCAGAATGGGCCGGGAGAGGAAGGAGTCATGGTTAAAGCAAAATTAACCGTAGATTAACTGCCAGGTAGCGATAGCTTGAGCTGCCTTTCAGATATCAAGTAATTTAGGTGTGTCATACCGCCAATGCTCATAATAAGAACTTCCCCAATAACCTTCCATTCGTATTTCATCCAAACCATAAACTGGAGTATCCCCATTTTCTGAATGCTCTGAACTTACTCCAGGGCTTTCTGCTGCTTGAGGCGATGGTTTTTCCATCAAGGAGGGGGGGTGGCGCCCCCCTCCGCTCCCATATAGAGGCGATGATGAAAACTAAAAAAGCAGGAATGAGTTAAGGGCCGGTTGTCCAACTGATTTTTGGCATTTATTTAGGCTGGTAATAACAGCGCTTGGGCGAGTCAAGTTGTCCCGATTCCTTTAGTTTCTTTATTACCTTATCAACGTCCTTTTTGTCAACACCTGACAGCGCTGAGACTTCTTTGGAACTCAAAGGTTTTCCGGCTTTTTTAAAGGCTTCAATTATAGCTTTTTCGTTGTCCGTTATAAGCCCACCTTTCTCTTCCTTTTTATTAAGCAAGCAGCCCTAATTGCGCAGGTATTTTTCGACCAGAAAATCGGCCAATTTCTCCAATTGTTCAAGGGAATAGGAAGGGATGCCTTCTTTGAATGGTTCATCGCTTACCGTTGCGATCAGATCGACATTCCAGTCGGGATAAGCTGCTTCTTTATCACGAATCACCTGAATTTTAGGTCCCGGTTCACTTTTAAAACCTTCAATGAGAATCAAGTCCAAATCCTGACCAACCTTAATCCGTTCTAGAATGCTGGGCAGGGGAGGTTCGGTGATGAATCGCTCGTGGGTGGTTATTGAATCGGGCCCTACCACCATCACTTTTTGAGCGCCCGCGTTAAAGTGCTGCCAGGAGTCTTTGCCGGGAACATCCATATCATAGCCGTGAGCTGCGTGTTTAATGGCAGCCACCCGGTAGCCTTTTCCGGCCAGTATTTTAATCAGGTGGGCAACCACGGTTGTCTTGCCTGAATTGGAATAACCAAAAAAACCTATTACAGGAATCGTCAAAACCGTCTCCTTTCATAATAGATGCCACGATTATTGCTACCATATTACAAATAACGGCAGCCTATAAATATTTAACCACAATAGGCCCTTAAGACATAGCTGTATTTTTAATATCTCAACTACTAAAGCAGATATTATCTATTTCAGGGCATCCCACAGGGCAAAAGCAAATTCCAGGGCTATGAGCAAAATAATGATCCACTCCAATACATTGGAATGCTGGACATTCAGTTCGTTGCTGAGCATAGAATAATTCTGCTGAATAACCTGCAATTTACGGGCCACCCCTTCCCTCCACTGATCAATGCGTAGAACCCGTAAAGTGGTCTGATATACCCGGGCGTAATAAATATCTTCAGTTATTTTTATGAGGTTGTCTACTTTTTCGGTGACTTCGGTAATATCAGCGATAAAGCCCATGAGAGCGCTTAAGATTCTGCGAAATCGGCGCAACCTGGTAAAAGTGGATCTTTGGCCGGCTTTTTCAATATCGTCATACATTATTTCCATTTGCCTGTTTAACAGTTGATCATAGTAGCGGAGTTCAAGCAGCTGAACATTGGCAAATTCGATGAGATCGCGCAAGTCGCTCGGATCATCGGGATCACAGATCAAGGCCGTATCCCAGGTCAAAATGACAAAATCATCACTGCCGTAGGATAAGCGGTTGCCCAGAACCTGCTCTCTGATCTGGAGGCTGAAATCAATATCCTCACCCATCAACAGGGGCACTGGATCGGTTATGAGAGCGGAATCGTCGATCCGGTAGATAGTGTAGTCTTCATAAAACGATGGATCCACTGAATAAAAATCAGCTGAATCCTGAAACAGTTCCTGAAGGCGCTTCAGCTGTCCGGTGAAAGCTTCATCCAGACCGCGCTGTCCAGCAAAAGTAAGGGCCATTGGCTTCAAGTTAGAGGATCCCGGAACCGGTTCTTCGTAGGAAAGGCATATACTAATGGCACCGATGTCAAAAATGCGGGCTTGAACCTGAAAAGAACAGGTAATAGAATCGTTTTGTATTTCTACATTGCCCAGGGGTATTGACAGGGGTGTGTTATCTATATGAATCGATTTGGGGGCAAGCCTGGATAAGCCGGACCGGGAAGCCAAACGATCACCGGGAAGCTCTCTTTCCAGGCGGGTCAGGTCGATTTCCCGGCTGGTTTCGTAAATCCGATAGAAATGTATTGAAAACATGACCAATACCTCCCCCGCCTAAAACAGATTTTGCCATATTTAACTTAATTGTAACTTTGAAAAGAACTTACGGCCAGCGGGGGAAAGCAAGTAAAAACAAAAGCAACTAGGCTGCCTGTTTATTGTGAGCCGGACTGCTGACCCTGACCGCCTTGCTGGCTCCCGCTCTGGTTTTGGCCACTCTGGCTTCCGCCTTGTCCCTGACTCTGACCGTTCTGACCGGCGCCGTTCTGGCCCTGGCTGGAAGAAGGCTTGGAAAATGCATCTTCCAGCTCTTTTAAGTTGCTTACCAGGACGGTTCCTTTCATAAAAGCCATTTCCAGGGATTGACTTTTTATAGCCTGCTTTATATCATGCAGTGAAAATTCAGTGCGTTCGAGTAGTTTGGAATCCTGATTTTGGGCCTGCAGGCGAAGCTGGTTCCAATAAGGGTCAATCTGGCCGGCATGCGATTCGGCGGCTTTCCAGTTTTTACGAGTGGCCTCAGTTAGGGAAGATAAAGCCTCATATTTAACCAGGAAGAAATCCGGAGGAATAGGCATTTTCAATACTTTTGCCACCTCTCCCAAATCGCGATACAGGGTTATGGCAGCCATCAGGCTGTCGTCTGTGTTTTCCTTTCCTGTAGCCTGGGTTAAGCTGTCCAGGGATTTTTCAATATTATCGCGTGCGCTTGTACTCAACCCGGCCTTGACCGCTTCGGGCTCAAGCGAATTCCAGTTGCGATGAATGTTCCACAGACTGGTAGTTTCCTGCTGCCACGGGTTGCTGGTCGGGGCCTGGCTTTTTTGCCCGGAGGTGGCTTGCCCACCGCTTTGTGTTTGTTGATTCTGCTGTCCCTGCTGCCCTTGCTGCCCTTGCTGCCCTTGCTGCCCTTGTTGTCCCTGCTGCCCTTGTTGTCCCTGCTGCCCTTGTTGTCCCTGCTGCCCTTGTTGTCCCTGCTGTCCTTGTTGTCCCTGTTGCCCTTGTTGTCCCTGTTGCCCCTGCTGTCCCTGTTGCCCCTGCTGCCCTTGTTGGCCTTGAGCACCCTGCCCGGTCGTGCCTCCCATATTCTGAGCCAGTTTAGGCATTTTCTGATTCAGAGACTTAGTCTGCAGCCCGCTTATTATTTTATTGAGGTCTTTAATAATCTCATTGGCCAGGGACATCTGGGAATTGGTGTTGGACGATTGACTATTGGGTTTTTGCGCCGCTTTTTTAGAGCAGGCAGCCAAATTGAGCCCACCAGCCAACAGCAGGAAGATCAATATATATGACCAGTATCTTTTATGCATATTTTCACCCCTAAACATTACATTCGCTTTTTTTAGCATTTCCCGATGCCAAATGAACGATTCTAAGGGGGTGAACAAAGAAAAATCAGCTGTTTAAAAAAAGCGGCCCCCATCGTCCCTGTTTATTGATGAGGCTTTAGAGGCCGCGCGAAAGTTTAAAATTGGAGTTGGAGCGAATTTACCGTCCGCTCGTTAGGCGATTGTATACTCCACGGTTTCTTTGGTTACCAGGTTGGCTGATTTCTTTTCGGCAAGAGCTCCACCCTGAACCGAAAATACGTTAAGGGCGATAATTTCATTCATAGCTGTATTGACCCCACTGGCGGTGAGGTCGGGTTTGGCATTGGGAATGCTCAGGTGAAAACTGCGGTCACCCGAGGTTGCAAAATAAAGCTCCAGACTTCTTTCAGTAGCCAATAATCTCCCCCCTTTCATTAGTGTTTACCAGGGTGCTACTGGTTGCTCAGTTCAACCACGTCCCGGCGTTGGACTGATATACTGGTCTTCTCCTGCAGGGCCAGGATAATTTGACCGGCCGCGTAGACATTATCATTGCTCGAACTCGGAGTTAAAGACTTAAAAACACGTTCTTTGGTCTGGGTGTTTCCTGCGTTGTTTAGACCATAATCCAAAACCAGAACCAGACTGCTTGATACAGGGGTAGAAACAACCGCCATGCT
>JBDKUE010000109.1:0-5151 GCA_039679855.1 Syntrophomonas sp. | reverse complement strand
TCACCGCCATTGGTGACTGCCCTTAAATAGATTGGCGATGTGGTATTATTTTTAAACTGGAAATCCTGAATTCCATAGGACACGGTGGCATCTAATCCCATCGGCACATAGGTGATAGCCAGGTTATGGTTATGGCGTTCCACGATTTCCATTCCGGCCAACAAGATGGAATTGTAAAGGGTGGAAGACACCTGGCACACGCCGCCACCCAGTCCGGGTTCAAACTTACCGCCGACTATTACAAAGGCTTCGCTGTATCCACTTTTTACGGTTCGCTCACCTACTGTATCATTAAAAGAAAACACCGCGCCTGGAGCTACCATCTGGCCGTTTATCGATGCAGCGGCCAGCCGCAGGTTGCTGGACCGGTTGACCTCATAGGTTTTGAACTGGGTGGTGTAGGTGGACAACTCACCCATACCCTGAAGGTCGCTGGCTTTGATGTTGGGTTCGGTTTCTTCGATGGGCAGTGTAATATCTATTTCCGAAGAAAAATCCGCCCACTGCTGGGGCAATTCTCTAACAATTCGGTCCGCCCTTACTCCCCTTCCCGGCTTTTCCGGGATTATCGTCATGCCTTTATTGGCGTCAATCTCAATACGCGCATCTTGACTGGTATTGCCCAACTGGCTATTCCATTCATCAACCATGCTTTTAATTATCGGTTCCTGGTACTGCAGGGCAGGCTTATAGACAACCGGTGTGGAGCCGCCGAGATTGGATAGTTTAGAAAAGAAGCCTCTCTTTTGTTCGGCTGCCCAGGCATCCTCAACTATTTTTGAAACATCGGGAGCGACACAAAGACGTGACAGGTATGTATTATAGCTGAAATCGTCTTTAAAGAAATGCACCTTGGTTTTTTCAAAACCATCGGCTTTTTTTTGAAGCTGGGCAGCAGCCTCCTGGCGGGTCAGGCCCTCCACCTTAACTCCGGCTATCTCGACCCCGGGGAGAAATCGCTCCGAAGAATAAAACCACTGCAAGACCGATGCGCCTGCCGCAATAAGTAATCCAGCCAGGATGGCAACAGGAATCCATAACTTCAAGGAATCGCGGTTCAAATCTTTACCCCCAAAAACCTCAAATTCTACCGAATCTCCATATATTATATATCATTAGACTTTAAACATGTACATTTATTAAATACCTATGTATGTATGTATACTGGGGATTATGTTTGATTAATACCCTAACGGTTTAATTCACTACTAAAATAAATTAGGGACAATACCCTTTTGCCGTAGCAAAGGTAAGCCCCCAATAATAGCTGTCACCGGTTATAAAGGTTCTTTAAAAGTCGCCGGTTTCCTCCAGTTCCTTCCAGGCATCGGCAACCATTTCCCACTCTTCATCATCTTCAATATCGGCCAGGAACTCATTGCCTTCTTCATCAAACATAACCTTGAAGAAAAATATCTCAACCTCTTCTTCTTCGATCTCTACTCCCTCTTCCAGTAATGGAAGCAGCACTTTGTAGGTGCTTTCTTCGATTTCCAGCTCGGCCAGGAGTTCGAAGTGGTGTTCGGCTCCCTCCTCGTCCACCAGGACCATTATCGGCAGTTCATCATCGAATATCTCTTCATTACTCACGCTTTTCACCTCTTTCTAAACACTACCATTCTAATATTAGCCCGGGGACTTGTCAAATACCGTTTTATTCTGACTTTGTCTATCCAAAAAGCCCTGTAGAATATATACTGCCGCTATCTTGTCGACCAGCCCTTTGCGTTTCTTGCGCGACAAATCAGCCTCCAACAATGTCCTCTGGGCACTGACGGTGGTCAGCCGTTCATCCCAGAAGACGATTTCCCGGCCTAAACGCGCACCCAGCTGTTCGGACCATTCCTGAACCAGCTCAGCCCGGGGGCCGATGCTGCCATTCATATTCAAGGGCAAACCGACTACGATGGTCCCTACTTCATATTCGTCGCAAACCCGGCCGATTGTCTCAAACACCTTGTCGTTGCTCTTTCTTTCCAGGGTCGAGTGCCCCTGGGCAGTAAAGCCCAGCGGATCGCTCAACGCTATGCCGATACGGCGATCGCCTACATCCAGACCCATCAGTCTCATTATCCGGCTCCTTGACGGTATAACTTCGCCTGTTTATTTTTGCAGGTAGTGCTTGATCAAAATTTCTAATATCTCGTCTCTATCCACTTTGCAGATGAGATTGCGGGCTTCATTATGGCTGGTTATATAGGCCGGATCACCTGATATCATATAACCAGTCAACTGGTTGATCGGATTGTAGCCCTTTTCCTCAAGAGCCGAGTATACGGTTTGCAGTATGCTGCGAACCCGGTTTTCACCATCTTTCTCCAGATTAAATTGAACAGTGTGTTCTCCATCGTGAGACATAAACCGCACCTCCCCGATTCCATATTACACCATTAGTTCCTTCAATTCCTTAGTCAAGCCAAGTTTTTATTGACCAGGGCCCGGGCAGCTTCCAGGGCTTCCTGTATTTTCGAAGGATCCTTGCCGCCCGCTTGAGCCATATCAGGCCGGCCTCCTCCTCCGCCTCCGGCAACCCGTGCCGCAGCTCCAACGATATCACCGGCGTGCAGGCCCCGCGGCAGCAGTTCTTTATTCACAAAACAAACAAAAAATACTTTGCCCTGATTCTCCGAGGCCAGCAAAACTACCGACTTCCCCAGTTTGTCCTTGAGATGCTCGGCGTTCTCGCGCAGGGAGCCAGCATCCTGATTGGGCAGGGCTTCAATCAAAACTGGCACCCCATTGATGTTCTGAGCTTTAGAGGGTAATTCTTCAATTGATCCCCTGGAAATTTGGGCTTTCAATGCCTCCAACTCTTTTTCCTTTTCCCGGTAAGCCCGGTTTAAAGCCTCCAGTCTGGACCCTACATCCTGCGGGACCGTCTTCAAAAGAGCAGCGGCGTTCTTCAGTTCGCCTTCCACCTGGGTCAAATAGGCAAAGGCCTGGCGCCCGGCAATGGCCTCAATACGGCGCAAGCCCGAACCGACACTGCCTTCGCTCAGAATCCTAAACAACCCTATCTGTCCGGTGTTTTGTACATGGGTGCCGCCGCACAATTCCAGGCTGAAATCACTTACTTGGACAACTCTGACTTGTTCTCCGTATTTTTCTCCAAACAGAGCCATGGCTCCCATTTCGCGGGCCTGTTTGACATCGGTAACGCTGGTTTTGACATCCATATGGTTCCATATGGCGTTGTTGACCTGATTTTCAATGGCAGACAATTCTTCATCTTCTAATGCCGCCAGATGGGAAAAATCAAAACGCAGACGATGGGAATCAACCAGTGAACCCTTCTGCTGGGCATGTTCGCCCAGGACCGTCCTCAACGCCTTGTGCAGCAGATGAGTGGCAGTATGGTGCCGGGCGGTATCCAGCCGTTTTTCCAGGTCAATTTCCAGGCTGACCGGTTCACCCTGATTGAAGGTCCCCTGCAAACGCCCCAGGTGAAGGAACCAGGAGCCTGCCTTGCGTACATCATCCACCGTCAAAAGTCCCGATTTACTGCGAATGAGCCCGGTGTCAGCCACCTGTCCGCCGCTTTCCGCATAGAAGGGAGTCTCTTTGGTTACCACCAGGATACGATGGTCGGTAGAACTGGGCACCAGCACCCCGTCATCGATTATTGCCAATACGGTGGACTCATCTCTGGTCTTATCGTAACCGGTGAAAACCGTGACCGGTGTATTTTGTAAGAGTTCCGTTATCTGAAGCTCCTGGCCGAAAGCGGCCTCCATCTTGTTGGCCTGCCGGGCCCGCTCCCGCTGTTCTTCCATCATTTTGTTAAACCCGTCTTTGTCTACCAGAAAGCCCTTTTCCTCGGCGGCATCCTCAGTCAGGTCAAGGGGAAAACCATAGGTATCATATAAAACAAAGGCATCCCGGGCGGCTACTACTTTTTCGCCCCGGCCTTTGGTCTGGCGGATGATCTCGTCGACCTTTTTCATTCCCTCGTTGAGGGTGGTAAAGAAGCGTTCTTCTTCCAGGCGGATAACTTCCTTCACGAAATCGCGTTTGCTTTCCAGATCTGGATAGGCTTCTTTCATAAGTTCTACTACCACGTCAACATGGCGGTAAAGGAAGGGTTCCTCCAATCCCAAAACCCGGCCAAAACGGACCGCCCGGCGCAGAATGCGGCGCAAAACATAGCCCCGCCCCTCGTTGCTGGGGAGAATCCCGTCGCTTATCAGGAAAGTGCAGGCCCGGCTGTGATCGGCGATGACCCGGAAGGGGAAGCCTGCTTCACCGGGATCATAGGTTTTCCCGGTAATTTCTTCAACAAAAGCCAGGATCGGTTTAAACAGATCGGTATCAAAATTACTTGGAACATTCTGCAGGATGGAAGTAAGTCTTTCCAGACCCGCGCCGGTGTCAATGCTGGGTCTGGGCAGCGGGGTCATATTGCCGCTCTCATCGCGGTTATACTGCATAAACACCAGGTTCCATATCTCCAGGTAGCGGTCGCAGTCGCAACTCCCCAGACCGCAGTTCGGACCGCAGGCAAAGGCTTCACCCCGGTCGTAGTGGATTTCACTGCAGGGGCCGCAGGGGCCGGTGTCCCCCATGGACCAGAAGTTGTCCTTTTCGCCCAGACGAACAATGCGATCAGCTGGCACCCCGGCAACTTCCTGCCACAGCTGGTTGGCTTCATCATCGTCTTTATATATGGTAATCCACAGGTATTCTTTAGGTATGCCGATCTCCCGGGTTAAAAGATCCCATGCGTAATCGATGGCTTCCCTTTTAAAATAATCTCCAAAGGAGAAATTACCCAGCATTTCAAAGAAGGTATGGTGGCGGGCAGTACGACCGACCGTGTCCAGGTCATTGTGTTTTCCCCCGGCCCTGACGCATTTCTGTGAAGTTGTGGCGCGTACATAATTGCGCTTCTCCAAACCGAGAAATATGTCTTTAAATTGATTCATACCGGCATTGGTAAACAACAGGGTCGGATCTTCAGCCGGTACTAACGATGAACTATCAACCACCGTATGGCCTCTTTCAGCAAAGTAGTCTAAAAAGGTCTTCCGGATCTTACTGCTGGTCCACACAACGAAGCCTCCTCTTTCCCGCATTCTACACTTTGTTATTTATTTTCCTGGATATATCAGGCTCTGTCAACAAATCCTTATTATCCATATTTTCCTGGTTGGA
>JBDKUE010000030.1:0-4251 GCA_039679855.1 Syntrophomonas sp. | reverse complement strand
GCAGCCTGCTGAAAAGGAGGGCTTTGGACATCGTTAAAAGTGCGCAGCTTACGCCATCCGGCCTGCAGGCTGCCGGGCAGGATGACATAGCCTATGCGAATTGAAGGAAACAGTATTTTGCTAAAGGTTCCTACATATATGACCCGCTGGGGATCCAGGGTGTGTAGGGGGGCGACGGGAGAGCCGCTGTAGCGAAATTCGCTGTCGTAATCATCCTCAATAATATATTGTTGATGCTGCCGGGCGTATCGAACCAGAGCGGTGCGCCGCCCAGCTGGTAAGATGCCCCCTAGAGGAAACTGGTGCGAGGGTGTTACATAAATAGCTCCTGGATTCAATCTGGTTAATAGATTGGTCTGTATTCCTTGTCTGTCTACCGGAACGGGGCAAATCCGAAACCCCCTATTTTGCAGAACCCGGAGCATGCCGCTGTGGCAGGGATCCTCGACAATAATATGCGGTGAGCCTTCCCGGTAGAGGACATCGGTCAGCAAATGCAGGGCCTGGGTGGCGCCTGAGCTGATAAATATATCATCGGGAAGGACTTTCATACCCCGGCTGCGTAAAAGCCAGGCGGCTATCTCACTGCGCAGCTCTTCAAGTCCGTCCGGTCCGGTATATCCCCAATACCTGCTTGGAAGGGCGCCTGCTCCCCGGTGCATGGCCTGCAGCCAGGCATGCTTGGGAAAAGCCTCCAGGTCGGGCTGACCGGTACGGAAGTCAACCAGGTATTCCTGGACCGGGCGTTTTTCCGGTGGAACATCTGCTGTAGGGGGCCCTGCCTCAAAGTCAATATCACCAGCCACCCGGGTCGCAGCTCCCTGGCGGCTGGTCAAGTAGCCTTCTGCTGATAACATTTCATAGGCTTCACAGGTGGTGTTGCGGGAAACGGCCAGTATTTTGGCCAGTTCCCGGGTGGATGGCAGAGCATCGCCCGGCTTTAAGTCACTGGACAGAATCCGTTCCCTTAACGCCAGGTAAATTTGCCGGGACACAGTGACCCCGGATTTGCGCTGCAACGAAATGCCCCACATATATGCCTCCAACTGGACTTATGAAAATTATAATAAATTGGATCTTTAATAATACCACTTTACATGGTTAAATATACCATTATCTGCATACTATGCCTACCGTTTTGAAAGGGTTTAAGTTATGAAACGTTTTTGGGGTGGTCTTTATCTATCTCTGGCTTTCGGGCTGGCCGGATCTTCGGTTGTGGCGGCGCGGGTGGTCGCGGCCAGCCTGGGTGTCTTTACGGTGGCTGCCAGCAGTTTGCTCCTGGCCTGGATCGGTCTTTGGGCTTCTTGCAGCAAGCGTTTGTTCAGGGACATTCGCTGTCTGAACCGGTCAGATTGGACTGGACTGCTGGTGCAGGCAGCCTGCGGGATCTTCTTTTTCCGGCTTTTCCTGCTTAAAGGTTTAAGCTGGACCAGTGCCGGTGAAGCGGGGGTGCTTACCGGAGCCACTCCGGCTTTTACCGTGATACTGGCGGCCTGGCTGCTCAAGGAGGCGCCGGGAACTAAACGCATATTGGGTATTATCAGCACCGTTCTGGGGATCTTTTTTATTCAAGGGGGGCTTGAGTATGGGGGAGCTATAACACGAGCCCATTGGGGAGGAAATGCGATGGTTCTGGCGGCCGCCCTGTCAGAGTCGTTGTTCAACATATCATCAAAAATGGACAGTGTAAGAAAAAAATATGCCCAAAATTCCGATTTAGACCCCATGGTAAAGACCACTTTGGTAATCGGCATTGCCTTGCTGCTTTACACAGTCCCGGCCTGCCTGGAAAGACCATGGGCCGGCTTGATGGCCCTTGACCTCAGACAGTGGCTGGCCTTGCTCTGGTACGGCTTAGTGGCAACCGCGCTTGGTTATGTGTTCTGGTATGCCGGGATAAAACGCTGCCCTGCATCCAGTGCGGCGGCCTTTTCCGGATTGATGCCGTTGACTGCGCTGTTTCTGTCATTTCTATTGCTGGGAGAAACCCCCGGCCTGGATCAGTGGTTGGGAGGGGGGCTGGTTGTTACAGGTATGCTGCTCGCAGGCGCCAGCCCGGCCGGGGCAGATGAAGAAAAATAGGACGAGTCTCTATATAATATAAAGCCTCGTCCTTGAAATGGGTACAGGTTAATTCTCCGCTTAATCTTCGATAGTAATGAGCTGGAGATAGGGATCCCACGAGACATTGGCTCCGAATCCCATGGCTATTACCCCAATTGGCACCATCATCCGGTTGTTCATAATCTCCGGAGCCACATCCATGGTTTCCGCTACGTCATTTCCGAACTCGTTGACGAAATGGGCACCCCGGTCGCCTACGGTCAGGAAAAGATCACAGTTGCGGTATTCGATGCGGGCTTGCAGGCCACTCTCGGTTCCATAGGCGCTTACGTTAGCCCCGAAAGCCAGGGCAATGGCGCTCAAGGGAACCATGGTGCGGCCGCCTTTAATATAAGGAGCGGCATCCAGGGTTTTGGTGCTATAGGTGTCTATGTACATCTCTCGCTGGCCTATGTACATGTCGATTATGGTGGCCTGGGCCGGAAGGGCGGTAAGCATTACCATCATTACTACAGCTAGACTTACACCGGAAATCCACGCTTTCTTTAAAGTCATGTTTCATTACCTCCTTGTATGGTAGATTTTAAGACCTGACAGGGAATGGCGGTATGACCAATTCCCGAATACGAAACTGTATATACGGCCTCAACTAATAGTTAAATTGTCTTCGAGTAGCGTCTTTAATTCGACGTGAATGTAGTTTCTTCCTGCTAATAAAATTATAACCTGTTGAATTAACTGATCAGACAAAATGGCCGGGATATTCTACAGGTATTTGCTGGCTTCCCTTACGCTCAGGGGCTGAAGCCGGTGACCGGACAGGTAATTACAAACCCATTGGGGATTGCTCTTGGAGTATTCCCGCAAGGCCCAGCCTATGGCTTTATTGATAAAGAATTCCCGGCTTTTCAAGTTTGAGTCAATAACCTGCTCCAGCACTTCAACATCGGTATTTTTTTTGTACTTCAATTGAAAGAGAATCGCAGTTCTGGCCAGCCAGATATTATCGCTTTCAGCCCATCCCAGTATGCGGGAGCAGATGAGCGACGGGTGTCTCAGGCAGAGGCTGCCGACAGCGTGGCTGGCCAGTAGGTCCACCGTATCCCACCACGATTTGCTGCTCACCAGCAATTTAAGTTCATCTATATCGTCAATTCCCAGCTGCTGCTTCAGGGACAGCAGGTAGTCGATCGCCAGGTATTGAAACTCGCGCTCCGGCAGGGCCCACAGACGATCAATAAGCTCCCAGTCTATCTTTTTGGAGTTCCGGGATTGCTTGATAAAGCTGCTCTGAAGTTTGGCCCGCACCGGTTTGGCAATACCCAGGTAGGGAAACAGGTTTTTCATATAGGCGGCCATAGCGGCTGCCCTCTCCGGGTCGCGGTTCTGGTAAAATAGTTCAACGACTTCAGCGGTCTGCATAATTATCACATCCGATCTCACTCATGTTAATAAAAGTATAACAGTGAAGCAGTGGCCAAAACTCAAAAGGCCGCCCGGGCTCGGCATGATATTTATTTGGGGAAATTTGTGTTTTAGATAAACATCTAGCATCAGGGTACGAAAAAAGTGTCTTATGCGAAGGAAATAAACCGGCTGACGATGAATACAGTGTTAAAACAGTGGGGACAAAAAAAGACATGAATATACTCATCTCCATCATACGCAAAGTTAAAAACATGAGGGTGTCCAGAAACAGCTATAGCCGGGCGTTTCTCTTCCTATTTACCCTGGTTGTAACCGGTTCCCTGTTGATGTTTTACGTTGAAAGGGGTACCAATACCCAGTTTGCCAGCCTGGAAGACAGCTTCTGGTGGGCGGTGGTGACCATAGCCACGGTTGGCTATGGCGACAAATATCCACAAACAATGGCCGGGCATCTCATAGCTACGGTGGTTATGATTGGCGGAATCGGGTCATTCGGTTTTATAGCCGGCACGGCCTTGGATAATTTCTTAAAGAAGGGTCAGGGTAGAATGAAAATTAAATTTGAGGATCACTTCGTAATTTGCTCATATAACTTCAAAGTACCCAGCATCGTTAAGGAGCTTAAAAATGAGGTTGTTGACTGCAAAATAGTCCTGGTGGCGAACGGGGAGGAAAACCCGATGGCCGGGGAGGAATCAGTATACTTTGTGCGCGGCGACAGCGCCCGGGAAGCAACTCTGCAGCAGGCCAACGTCG
>JBDKUE010000237.1:0-16294 GCA_039679855.1 Syntrophomonas sp. | reverse complement strand
GCTGCGGGACGATTGACGTATAGAACGGCAATTCTGTCCTCTTTTTCCAGAATTACGTTTTGGAACGCCATTTCAGTTTTCACTCCCCTCACATTCCCTTAGGACAACTCATATCAGCCCATCTGATTATCTAACGCCTGAAGCTCTATTAATGCCTCATGTTTTAGGGCTGTCTCTCTCTAAATGAGCTGAATATGGTACAATTAGAACTGTTACCCTCCTTTCTACGCGGCGTGAATATATAACTAAAAAGCTTTTGTGCTGGAATCCCGTTATGGAAAGGCTTGTTTAAAGTGAAAAAAAAGGGGGGTGCTACTGCCGTTAAAACGGACTGGTGTGATGAAAGCTAAAATTGAATATCGTCATTAATGACAGTAGCGCCGTGTATAAAAAATTAATATAAGGGGGTTCCAAATTTAAATTGATCCTGTTGCTTATTAGTTAACGCAATTTGCATGCCAGCTTTATACTATTGAACCTTAAAAGAGAAACCCGTAAAATAGGGATTCTTTTCTTTAAGAGACATTTAGAAACTTAGTGAAAAAATACTCATAATGCATTAGGGCATTAAAAAAATGCAAAATGGCATTAAAACACGGCGGTCTCTTGGGAAAAAAGGTCATTCGATAGTATAGGCAAAAGTCGTTACATGTATTTATACAACCCCATAAATAATGCCGTAATGCATCGAAATAATGCGCGGAGGCATTACTACTCTCAAGCTCTTAGTTTATTAATTTGCAGATTCAGCTTTATTCATGTAAAAAAAAAATTATTTTTTAAAAAGCCCGAAAATTGGGACGCGCTATTGTTTAAAAAAAATACTGTTTGGCAAACTAACACTGGATTAAGAGCCCATTGGTCTTAAAAAACAACTACTTGTGGTTAAAATACGGGAGGAGGTTGATTGAATGTTCCCGTTGAGGGACAGCACTCCCAACAATAATTTCCCTTATTTGACGGTTGGTCTGATAGTCGTAAATCTGCTCATCTTTTTTTTTGAATTGTCACTTGATGCCAGAGGTTTAAACCGGCTTCTGCTGGAGTTTGGATTAATCCCGGCCCTTATAAGCGAGCAATCGTATTCACTGGCTGCTTACAGCCCTCTTCTAACATCTATGTTTCTTCATGGCAGTTGGATGCATGTGATAGGGAATATGTGGAGTCTATGGCTTTTTGGCGATAATTTGGAGGACAACATGGGACCCTGGCGCTTCCTGGCCTTTTATCTGATCTGCGGTCTGGTAGCCGGTTTTACTCATTATCTTATCAACCCCCAATCAACCGTCCCAGTGGTGGGGGCTTCTGGAGCCATAGCCGGAGTTATGGGAGCCTATTTCCTCATGTTTCGCGACGCCCGGGTTCTTACTTATGTACCACCCATATTCATTTTCCCACTCCCGGCCTGGATCTTTTTGGGATTCTGGGCCTTAACACAGGTATGGTATGTTGTTTCCGGAAGCGGTCAATCGGTCGCCTTTTGGGCTCACATCGGCGGGTTCATTGTCGGTATGATAATTTATCGCTGGTTTTTGCGCCAAGGGCCTGAAACCGAACCGGAAATCCCGGTCTAGTACAACGTTCTGTGCGCGAATATACGGAATGTTGTACTAAACACTGGTAAGCTGGCTGTCTTCCTCTTTTTGTTCCAGATAGTCTTCAATATGTGCTTGGGCCTGGTGCAGGTGATCATTGTCGTTCTGCAGGAGGTAAATGGTATTTTCGATCCTGGTCTGCCCGGCTTTTAACTCGTTCCACAGGCACTCTTCTTCAAAAAGGTTCATGCATTCCTGGAGATCGTTAGCCCGACCGGTATCGAGATAGGATTGAAAAGTAGTCAAGGTTTTGACGTCCTGATAGTCCTGGTGAACCATTGATTTGGCAATGATAGCTTCATAGAGCTCCATGTGCTGACGGGCGGTCAGCAGTCTTTCTGCAGCCAGATCAAGGTCCTGGCCACAGTGCTTGAAAAAGTCGGTCTTCAACTCCGGCCATTTTTCAAGAATTGCCTTAAATCGGTCACAGGCTTTTTCATATTCGCGGTAGCGGATATAATAAATTTTTAGCTGGTGCTGGTATATGTTTTTACTTCTCTGGCTTCCGGAGCGCTGACGGGTAAAAAGCAGGAGTTTGCCTTTGACATCAGCGCCTGGTTTATCCGGTTTAACCGGGGCCTGGTCCGGTTCGACGGGCAGCAGGTCAGGTTCTTCGATAAAATACAGGCGACGCTGGTAGACTTTTTCCCAGAAATTTATCTTTTTATGGAGTTTTTCAATTTCACTGATTGATATCAAACACATTCTTACATCGCGCAGGATCTCGTCTTTGTTGCGGGAAAAACGCCTGGCACCCTTTTTGTTCCGTCCGTAGGTTTGTACTGATGGTTCCGGGGTGGCAATCTCCTGGAGCTGCTCGAGCTGCCCCATATCCTGTATGGTGAGGGTTTCTGCCGGGCCGGGCGGGGTTTTACCAAAATAGAACCGGACATTGGCCGCAGAATAGTAATACGGACCAATAAAATCAAGGTATTCGTTATTGGCAAGGAGCTGCAGGTCGTCCTCTGCTTTCAATATATCATTAATAAGAGCAACCCAGAGGGAAGCGAACGGGGATAGTTCATCATCACTTAGAAGCTCTTTGAGCCGCAAGTAATTATCCAGGGTTATGCTCAGATCATCAGAAAAGAAATAAAATATCACCTGCTCGGGGCGGTATGCGGTCAGTACGCTCAAGTCAAGACTTTGGGGAGCGCTTTTATTCAGGAAGCTTATAAACATTGGCGGGCCACCTTTCCATGGATTACTATAACGTAATTCTATATATTTACAGTTAATCCTCTTTTAGGAACCAAAAATTTTTCGGATAGCCATTAAAGGAATTACTTAATTTACCTATAATAGTTTTTGTATACAGCCGATATAGGGAGGAAAGAAGATGAGCGTTAAACTACCCTGGTTCGTCGAAAAGTACCAGGAGATAGATCCGGAATATGGGCGGGTCATAGTCGATGTTACCACCCAGGCCATGCAGACCCAAGCCCTTGATGACAAAACCAAACATCTGGTGGTCCTGGCCCTGGATGCGTTAAAGGGTGCTGATGAGGGAGTGCGGGTAGTGGCCGGACAAGCCCGGGAGGCCGGAGCGACTGAACAGGAGATCCAGGAGGTTTTGCGTCTGGCCTACTTTGCCGGGAGCATGAGCTTTGTAAAAACCTTCTTAAATGCCTATAAATAATATTGGGAGAGATGAGATGTTTAAAGCAATTTTATTTGACCTGGACGGCACCTTGCTAAATATTGATATGGATGTCTTTCTGCAGCATTATTTTAAAAGAATGGCACAACTGGCTCCCGACTACGGGTTGAAAGACAGCCAGCGGTTGATTGCCCAGGTGTGGAAATCAACCGATGTCATGATCGCCAACCGGGATCCCGCCGTATCCAACGAAGATGCTTTTATGAAGGATTTTTTTGAGGCCGGAGATTTTCCTGAAAAAGGCACCAGGGAATTCTTTGATGATTATTATGACCGGGCATTTCCGCTTTTACATAATTTGTGCCAGGGTCATGAACTGGTGCCCGGCATGATAGAGTCTCTTTTGGCAGGGTCAAGAAAGGTAGTTATCGCCACCAATCCCGTATTCCCCATCAAAGCTATTCAGCATCGGTTAGACTGGGCAGGTATCGGTCATTTTCCTTATGATCTGATTACATCATATGAAGTGATGCATTTTTGCAAACCCCACCCTGAATATTACCGGGAGATATCGGACATGATAGGTGTGCCGCCCGAGTACTGCCTGATGGTGGGCAACGACCGGGAGGAAGATCTGACGGCAGCATCGATAGGAATGAAAACCTACCTGGTGGAGGACGGCCTAATTGATCGCGGTTCGAACCTGAGACCTGATTGGCAGGGCACTCTTTCCCAGCTGGCCGTCTTTCTGGATAACCTATAAAAGCCCAGTCAAAGGGGGGAGCACTATACCAAAAAAGAAACGGAAAACACTCACCGAGAAAGACCTGATGAAAATAGAAATAGCTAAAGAGCTCGGCCTCTGGGAGGAGGTTGAACGCTCCGGTTGGGGCGGTTTAACCAATGCTCAATGTGGGAGGATTGGCGGCTTGCTTAATAGACGAATGAAAGAAAAGAATATGTAATCAGACCGGCAAAAAAGCCGAATCTGCGGCTCTCTGGCCTCCTGCCACCGCCGCGCTAGTTCGTCCATGAACGTCGTCTGCGTAAGTGCAAGAATCCGCTCAATCAACGTATGCCCTATGCGTCTCAATCGCGGCTTCTTGCACTTCCTTGATCTTCGACTTTTTCGACCTTAATAAATGCGAAGCGAAAGCGGAGCGTAAATCGTGGTGCCCGGATGGTATGCTCGCTCTGACAGCTTTGACAAGCTGAAACCCGGTATAGTCCGGGTTTATTTGTTTCATCTTGGTTTCTGTCAAAAAAGGTATAATAATAGGTAGTTAAAATCGAGGAGTGGAGTAACAGTTGAGCCCTATTGAAAGAGTTAGAGCTTTTTTCGCTGAAAAACAGAGCGATCTCACGATTATTGAAATGGATGACGACACCAGCACCGCGCAGCTGGCCGCCCGGGCCCTGGGCACCGAGGTGGGGCAGATTGCGAAGTCGATCCTGTTTAAAACCAGGCAGAGTACATATGTTATGGTGATTTCAGCCGGAGATGTGCGGGTTGACACCCGGGCCATGAAGGAACTGATCGGTTCCAAGATCCGCATGGCCACCGGTGACGAGGTTGAGGAGATGACTGGTTATACGGTTGGCGGGGTATGTCCTTTTGCCCTGCCTAATCCAATTCCCATCTACCTGGACGAAAGCCTTAAGAGATATGAGGTCACCTATGCAGCCGCCGGCACCTCCAACACAGCGGTTCCAGCCACCTTTACCCAGCTCCAGGATGTAACCGGGGGGCTTGCCTGTATGGTTACGCTGCCGCCGGAATAGGGGAGAAAACATCGATGAGCGGATTTGTTCATTTACATAATCATTCCGAATACAGCCTTTTGGACGGAGCCAGCCGGGTGAAAAATATGGTGAAAAGGGCAGTGGAACTCAACATGCCGGCCCTGGCCATTACCGATCACGGCGTACTTTATGGCATTATTGAATTCTACCGGGAAGCTAAAAAGCAGGGTATCAAACCCATCATCGGGTGCGAGGTGTATGTAGCTCCCCGCAGCCGCTTGGATAGAGAAGCCAGGGTGGACAGCGATCCTTACCACCTGGTTTTGCTGTGCAAAAACGAGCAGGGCTATCGCAACCTGGTGCAGCTGGTCAGCCGGGCCTACCTGGAGGGATTCTATTACAAGCCGCGCGTAGATCGGGAGCTTTTGGAAAGCTATTCGGAAGGCCTGATTGCCATGACCGCCTGCCTGGCCGGGGAGATCCCCCAGTGCCTCTTACGGGACAGGTACGAAGAGGCCAGGGACACGGCCCTCTATTATGACCGCCTTTTTGGCCGGGGCAATTTTTACCTTGAATTGCAGGATCACGGGTTGGCGGAGGAGAAGCAGGTCTGCCAGGGCCTGCGCCGGCTCAGTGAAGAGACCGGGATTCCCCTGGTGGTCAGCAATGACTTCCATTATATTCAGCGCTCTGACGCCGAGATTCATGACGTGCTTTTGTGTATTCAAACCGGGTCGGTAATCAGTGATGAAAAAAGGATGCGTTTTTCCGGAAGTGAATTCTATATGAAAAGCACCCCGGAAATGCAGGAGCTGTTTGCCGACATTCCAGAAGCATTGAACAATACATTGCTGATTGCCGAAGCCTGCAATCTTGATTTCAGCTTTGGCGAATTCCATCTGCCGGTTTACGAATTGCCAACCGGCCTCTCTGCTGAAGACTATCTGATTCAACTGGCGCATGAGCGCTTTCCTTTATACTATTCCGATGATGACCAGACGGCCCGGGAACGTTTGGAGTATGAACTGCGGGTCATCAACCAGATGGGCTTTGCCGGGTATTTTTTAATTGTCCAGGACCTGGTTAACTGGGCCCGGCAAAACCAGGTGCCGGTAGGACCGGGAAGAGGCTCGGCGGCTGGCAGCCTGGTTTCCTACGTGCTTGGAATAACTGCGCTTGAACCTATAAGATACGGCCTGCTCTTCGAGCGCTTCCTAAACCCGGAAAGAGTCAGCATGCCGGATATTGACATCGATTTTTGCTTTGAAAAAAGGGACCGGGTAATCGCCTACATCATAAGCAGGTACGGAGCGGACAAGGTGGCCCAGATAATCACCTTCGGCACCATGGCCGCCCGGGCTGCCATCCGCGATGTGGGCCGCGCCCTTAATATACCTTATGGGGAAGTAGACCGGATAGCCAAGATGATACCGGCCGAGCTGGGAGTTACTATAAGCCGGGCACTGGAGATCTCCCCGGATCTTATTCAGGCCTGCCAGAATGAATACAACGCCCGGCGCATAATCGAAATAGCCCAGGCGATTGAAGGGATGCCCCGTCACGCCTCGATTCACGCGGCCGGAGTGGTTATAGGGCAGGAAGACCTTTCCACCCTTCTACCGCTGCAAAAGACCAGTGAGGGTCATGTGGTAACCCAGTTCACCAAGGAGACCGTGGAAGACATCGGCCTGCTTAAGATGGATATTCTGGGATTAAGGACCCTGACGGTAATAGACCGGGCAGTGGACATTATAGAAAAGACCCGGGGGATAAGGCCTGACATAGAACGTCTCTCCCTGGATGACCCGGAGGTCTACCACCTGCTCTCCCAGGGTGATACCATCGGAGTGTTCCAGCTGGAAAGCAGCGGATTGCGCCGTATTTTATGTGATATGAAACCCAACCGGTTTGAGGATCTTATCGCCATTATCGCCCTTTACCGGCCCGGCCCTTTGGGCAGCGGGATGGTGGAGGACTTTATAAGCTGCAAACACGGTCGCAAGGAAATAGAATACCTCCATCCGCTCCTGCATGATATTTTGGAAGAGACTTACGGGGTGATTCTCTACCAGGAGCAGGTTATGCGGGTTGCCGGCGAACTGGCTGATTTCACTATGGGCGAAGCCGACGTCCTGCGCAAGGCCATGGGCAAAAAGAAGCCGGCCGAGTTGATGGCCTTGCGTGATAAGTTTATAGAGGGAGCGGCATGTAAAGATATCGATAAAGGGGTGTCCAGCCGCTTGTTTGATCTGATGGAGAGCTTCGCCGGCTATGGCTTTAACAAGAGCCACTCGGCGGCATACGCATTGGTGACATACCAGACCGCCTACTTAAAGGTCCACTACCCAGTTGAATATATGTGCGCTTTTTTAAGCAGCGTCATAGACAACCAGGACCGCATCGTTTTCTATTTAAAAGAGTGCCAGAAGATGAACATCAAGGTGCTGCCTCCGGACATTAACGAAAGCTTTGAAAACTTTACGGTGGCCAGGGGATGCATACGCTTTGGGCTGGGAGCCATAAAAAACGTCGGTTTCAACACGGTAAAAAGCATTGTTGCAGTTCGTAAAGAGGGACCCTTTACCTCACTGTTTGATTTTTGCCGGCGGGTTGATTCCGGAATGATAAACCGGCGAATGATGGAAAATATGATTGCCGCCGGTTGTTTTGACTCGCTGGGTATTAAGAGGCGCGAGGCCCTGGCGGTGATGGATGAGTGTCTGAATCTGGCCTTCCAGATCAAGCAGAGCGAAAACAGCCAGCAGCAGAGCCTGTTTGGCGAGGAGGTCGCCATGGTTATCGAGCCGGTTCCTCCGATAAAAGGCGAAATGCCCGTGATGGAGCGATTAAACCGGGAAAAGGAGGTTTTGGGCTTCTACGTTTCCGGCAATCCCCTGGACCAGTATCAAGAGGTGCTCCCACTCGTATCTAGCTATGCTCTGGCTGAATTGGATTCCAGAAGCGACGAACAGTACATCCGGGTGGCGGGAATGGTGAGTAATCTGACCCGTAGGATGAGTCGCAAGGGTGAAGCTTATGCCAGGTTCTTCCTGGAGGATTTGAGCGGTCGTATGGAAGTAATGGTATTTCCATCGGCCCTGCGCGCCAATGAAACGCAGATTCAAGGCGAAGTGCCGCTAATTGTGGAAGGATTTTTGGACAACCGGGAAGAAACTCCCAAAATATCGCTGCGCAAAGCTCAGCCTCTACCGCAGCAGGTTCAGGAGCTTTTTATAAGAATAAATGGAGAAACCGACAGGGAGGGCTTCCAGGGCCACTTGCTGAAGATTTTAGGCAAACACCCGGGTCCTCTGGAGGTTGTTCTGTTGTTTAAAGGCAGGCGGGCGATCGCTTTGCAGGACCCGTATAAAGTGGCACCTAGCCTTGATTTAAAAAGAGAACTGCAGAATCTCTGCGGTGCCAATAACATATGGTTCAATTAATCAGTACTCTGTTAACAGAGACTAATGGGAAAGGAGTGAAATGCATGAACAACGGGTTTATGGGAGATGATTATATTGTGGTCAAAGCCCTTGAAAATGGAGTAACTATAATAGGTTTGAGCCGGGGAAAAGACACGAAATTTAACCATACCGAGAAGCTCGATAAGGGCGAGATCATGATCTTCCAGTTCACTGAATTCACATCGGCGGTAAAAATCCGGGGGAAGGCTGAAGTGGTGCATCGCTATGGCAGCGTCCAGAGTGAAGGACCAGTGCCTTCCGGAGAAAGAGCCGGCAAGGGGCGCTCCCCCGTCTAAGCAAAGCGGCGCAAAAAGCTCCTCAAGGCTTCTTATTTCTCCTACCTTTGATCATTGGGAGGAGGCTGCCCTATGTCGGGAATAGCGGTATTGACCAGCGGAGGCGACGCCCCGGGCATGAACGCCGCCATTCGTGCGGTGGTGCGGGCCGGTATCTACAACCGGTTTGAGGTTTTTGGCGTATTGCAGGGATTTGAAGGGCTTATTACAGGCAACCTGCGTCAAATGACCCCCGGATCGGTGGCTGACATTATTCACCGGGGGGGCACTATTCTCCAGACTTCCCGCTCCAAATCGTTCATGACTTCTGACGGCCGGGAACAGGCCAGGCAGGTATTGCAGGACAAAGGGATTGAGCACCTGGTGGTAATTGGGGGAAACGGCAGCCTGCGCGGTGCCTATGAACTGTCTAAATTGGGCATAAGTGCCATTGGAATCCCGGCAACTATTGACAACGACATAGTATATACCCAGTCAATCGGTTTTGACACAGCAGTAAACACCGCCCTGGAAGCCATCAACCGGATTCGCGATACCGCTACCAGCCATGGGCGGGTTTTTATTATTGAAGTTATGGGCCGTCGCTGCGGGGAAATCGCCCTCTCGGCCGGGGTGGCAGGAGGCGCCGAATCTATCTTAATTCCGGAAATCGAAAATGACCTGCCGGCAATGGTTGATAAAATCAAAAAGGGGGCGCAGAGGGGCAAACTGCACAGCATTATAGTGGTTGCCGAAGGAGCCTGCCCGGTTATGGAATTGCGTGATTACATCTATGAAAAAACTGGGCATGATATAAGGGTCAGCATATTGGGCCATGTGCAGCGGGGAGGAACGCCCACCGGCGTCGACCGCATAATCGCATCCTGCATGGGCAAAGCCGCGGTCGATTACATCAGCGAGGGGAAGAGAAATGTTATGGTTGCCAGTCAGCACGGCCGAGTCCATACCGTCCCTCTGCAAGAAGTAATAAAAGGAGTGCGCACCCTGGAATTGGGTCTGTTTGAAATAGCCCGGGTCCTGTCAACGTGACGCTGGGCTTAATATACGTAAGGCTGGGGGTGATAATATGAGGAAAACCAAAATAATCGCGACTATAGGTCCGGCCAGTGAGGACGCCGGAGTACTTACAGATATGATGAGGGCCGGCGTCAATGTCTGCAGGCTTAATTTTTCGCACGGCACCCATCCGGAACACCAAAAAAGGATAGACAATATCAGAGAGGCGTCGCGTCAATTCGGGCAGCCTATTGCGATTGTACTGGATACCAAGGGCCCTGAGATCCGAACCGGAACCCTGGCGGCTAAAAAGGTCAATTTAAAATGTGGGCAGCGCCTGGTCTTGACTACCAGACCGGTGCTCGGAGATGAGAACGAAGTGCAGATAAGTTATAAAGAACTGCCGCTTCAAGTTGGAGCAGGGGATAATATACTTTTGGCCGATGGTCTTATTAATCTGGTGGTTGAGGATACCACCCTTACCGACATAGTGTGCCGGGTTTTAAACGGTGGGGAACTGGGTGAAAAAAAGGGGGTAAACGTTCCGGGAGTAAGGATTGGCCTGCCCTTTATCAACGCTCAGGACCGGGCTGACATAGAATTCGGAATTAAAAACGAGCTTGATTTCATCGCTGCTTCCTTCGTACGCAGCGCCGACGACGTACTGGAGATTCGCAGAATTATAGAACAGTTCAAGGCGGATATTGATATTATAGCTAAAATTGAGAGTCAGCAGGGTGTTGACAACCTGGACGACATAATCAAGGTGGCCGATGGGGTTATGGTAGCCCGGGGCGACCTGGGAGTTGAGATACCAGCCGAAGACGTGCCCCTGGTGCAGAAATCCATCGTAGAAAAATGCAGCCGGGCAGGCAAACCGGTCATTATTGCCACCCAGATGCTGGAGTCCATGATTGTGAATCCTAGACCTACCCGGGCCGAAGTTTCGGACGTGGCCAATGCCATATTTGAAGGGGCCGATGCGATCATGCTCTCCGGAGAAACGGCGGCTGGAAAGTTCCCGGTCGAAGTAGTTCAAACCATGGCCCGCATTGCGCTTCGGACCGAACAGGCTTTGCCCTATGCGGAAATCCTGCGTCGTAAGAGACTGCAGGGCAATTTATCGGTAACCGATGCCATCAGCTACGCCTGCTGCGCAACCGCCTTCAACCTGTGCATTCCGGCCATAATAAGCATCACCCGCAGCGGCTATACCGCCCGAATGGTATCTAAATACCGCCCCCGGGCGGCAGTGGTGGCTGCTACCCATTCTCTTCGGGTATTCAACAAGCTGGCCTTGGTCTGGGGGGTGCACCCCGTAATAATAAAAGAGATCCAAGGAACTGACGATCTTTTTGAAGAGGCTATCAGCTGTGCACTGAAATCGGACTTCATTGAAGATGGAGACCTGGTAGTCCTGACCGCCGGGATTCCAGCCGGTTTTTCCGGCGCCACCAATATGATGAAGGTTCACGTGGTGGGTAAAATTCTGGCTCAAGGAATGGGCATCGGCCAGAAACCGGTTACCGGAAAGGTTAGAATCATTTCATCCGCCGCTGACCTAGAAGCTATAGAGAAAGACGATATTGTAGTCGCAATAGCTGCCAGCCCCGATTTTGGTCCTTACCTCGAACGTATCGGAGGCCTGATAACGGAAGTCGGTGGTCTTACCTCCGATGGGGCCATTATGGGACTGACTGCCAATATCCCGGTGGTGGTGGGCGTGGATGAAGCCACCCGGTGGCTGCAAGATGGAATGGTAGTGACGGTGGATACGCCGCGGGGGCGGATATACCAAGGCACCACCCGCGTGCTGTAGGAGCTTAGGCCGACTACGGAAACGAATCGCGGCTCCTTGGCGTCCTGCCACCGGCAGCTCCTTGCCATCCTGGCACCGCTGCACTAGTTCGTCCATGAACGTCGCCGCACTAGCCCGTCCATGGGCGTCGCCCTGCGTCATTCACAAAATCGCGCCATCAACGTACTTTAGTACGCCTCAGGCCCGATTTTGCTCTTTCCTTGACCTTCGCTCCCGTAGTCGGCCTAATGATTTGACTTAAGGCGAATAAATGTGACTCGAATGAGTTTTGTTACATGGGGACGTTCTTTCTGTAACACAAAGTTGTGTTACAGAAAGAACGTCCCCGTGTTACGGTCTCAAACTCACAAACTCATTCTGTAAATTAAAAGGGGGCTGTCTCTGGTGGAGACAGCCCCTTGAACTATCATGCAATAATAAACGAGGGGAGAATTTATCCCGTTCAACTCAAGCATTCACAACTGACCGGACAAAAAAGACAGTTTAGAGAGATCTCCTATACTGAGTGGTAAGCTACTGGTCCGCAAAAACAGTCGCTCAGGCTCAAGACAAACGACAATTAATAAAGAAACCTGCTATTTGCCTTTGAAGGTGGGTTTACGCTTTTCAACAAAGGCGCCCATTCCTTCGAACTTGTCTTCAGTTGCACAGCACATTCCAAACATGTCGGACTCGATGCTCATAGCAGTGTCAATGTCAACCTGCAGTCCTTTGCCGATGGCAAACTTGGCATAGCCTACTGCCAGCGGGGCTTTGGATGCGATTTTCTTGGCCAGTTTCTTAGCTTCGCCCATTAATTGATCCTGAGGATATACATGGTTGACCAAACCGATGCGATAAGCTTCGTCAACTTTAATTACATCTGCGGTATAGGTGAGCTCTTTGGCCCGGCCTTCACCGATCAGACGGGGCAGGCGCTGGGTTCCACCAAATCCGGGGATGACGCCTAGACCTACTTCTGGTTGAGCAAAAACAGCGTTTTCGGAAGCCAGCCTGATGTCACAGGCCATGGCCAGTTCACATCCGCCGCCCAGAGCAAATCCGTTGATAGCGGCGATAACTGGTTTTTCCAGGAGCTCAAAGCCGCGCATTACTTTCTCTCCCACATCGGAGAAGAATCTTCCCTCAGCCGGAGAAAGGGGCAGCATAAAGGTAATGTCAGCACCGGCTACAAATGACTTGTCGCCGCTTCCAGTTACGATCACGACCTTGATGTTGGCGTCGGCTTTGATGTCCTTGATAGCGGCTTCTAATTCGTACAGAGTTTCGGCGTTCAAAGCATTTAAAGCCTTGGGCCGGTTGATGATAATTGTAGCCAGGTAATCTTCCTTCTCCAGAATAATATTTTCAAATGCCATTTATATGTCCCCCCACTTCCATCTTGTCCCTCAGATACAGGGTAGTGCACCAGTATTACTTATTGTAGTCGTAGAAGCCCTTCTTGGTCTTCATACCCAGCCAGCCGGCGCGAACATACTGTTTCAAGGGTGCAGCGGGACGATATTTCGGATCTCCAGTTTCTTCATACAGGGTGTTGCAAACTTCCAACGCGATATCGATTCCAACCAGGTCGGCCAGCTGTAACGGACCCATGGGCCATCCGGCACCCAGCTTCATGGCGGTGTCGATGTCGGCTACACTGGCGAGTTTCTCATAGAGAATGAAAGCAGCTTCGTTGATGCCGGGAACCAGTATTCTATTAACAACAAAGCCAGGACCTTCCTTGACTTGAATCGGCTTTTTGTCGATAGCCAGAGAGAGAGCAAATACGGCGTCGACTGTTTCTTGAGAGGTCTGAGCTGCGGCAATAACTTCGATTAGCTTCATTACCTGAGCCGGGTTGAAGAAATGCATTCCAACAACTTTGTCGGGCCGTTTGTAAGCAGTGGCGATTTCAGTAATAGGCAGTGCGGAAGTATTAGTGGCAACAATTATGTCATCTCCGATGATGTTGGACAATTTGCTGTATACATCCTTCTTAATAGCCATTTTCTCAAGAACGGTTTCTAAAACAAAGTCTACACCGGCAATATCTTCCAACTTGGCAGTACCGGTAATTTTGAGACCTTCAGCTGTTCCAGCCGGAACCTTACCCTTTTCTTCCAGTTTGGCGACGCCTTTCTTGACATTGGCTATGCAGCGGTCTACGATTTCTTGATAAATGTCAAATACTATTACTTCTTTTCCGGCTGCGGCAAAAGCCCATACAATACCCGTTCCCATGGTGCCTGCGCCCAATACTGCGATTTTGTTAATTTCCATCTAATGAACCCCCTTATATTAATTCTCTATTTACCCTAATGCCCGGTTAACAACGTAAACCCGGCACTTAGCCCTTATATTAAGACTGATTGTCACCTCCTTGAATCATATAGTCAAGACAACCCCACCTACAATTAATGCAAATATCGTACCATCTACCCGGGTTAGTAATTCCTGGCAGCCGGTTGAAACTCCACTTGGGTAGATTACCTAGAAATTGGTCAAGCTTTGACTTGTACGGCAAAGAGCACATCGCTTTGCCAGCTTATGGGAATAGAAGGCATGTTGCATAACGGAAATGCTGTGGCATTTTTGCAATGGTTTAAGCCTATTGCTTTTACAATTCTGTTGTCTAAATGATTGAGTTAGAATTCGAGTCTGATACAACATGGCTAAAGTAGACAGGAAAACAAAAGAGCCCCCCAGTATCACTGAAGGGCTTGTGTCGGTCCTCGGGTTTAGGTCCCCATTGCTGCCTGGGCCTTAACCAGAGCCAGTTGGCGGATGATTTCATTTAACGTGTTGGCGTCCATATTACCGGTAGGGTTAAGAGAGTTCTGGCTTTGAAAGTTCTTAATTGTATCACTGGAAATATCTTTATCTTGCACTCCCAGGTCATTCAACATCTGTGCTATCTGCTCTTTTTCGGCAGGAGTGAATTCGGTTGACATAGGAGCTAAGTTCTGGTTTGAAGGTTCCATCGCAACAACTTTGGGACTTTGGCTGGCCTGGCTGGATGCTGTTTGGGTTTCAATCGCTTGATTGGGTTCAGCTGGCTGCCCGGCTTCTGCTTGAAGCTTCTGTGAAGTCTGCGCAATAATTGGCATATTCAGAACGATTACTAAAGTGGAACTGCCGACCATGGCCGCACAGATAATGAACACCAAAAAAATTGCGTACTGTTTTTTCATATAATTAAACACCCCAGTTTATCAAACTAGGTTAATTATATAGGACTATTAGAAAATTTGCAACTATATTCCTAAATAATATTAAAAAACCAAAAAAATCAGGATTTTACCCTTTAATCAGGGTTACATCAGTGGAATTAAACATGGTAAAAACCTCATCGCCCTTTTTTAAGTTCAGAGCATCGAAGGCTCCGGGAGTAATGGTAGCAGTCACGGAGAAGTCGCCGATGTCTACTATTACTTCGCATATTTCGGCACCTTTCTTTAATTCCAGTACTTTCCCGATCAGTTTATTGGGATCGCTCAGGCGCATAGATAAACACCCCCTTTAGCAATAGCATGCGCTAATAGGGGGTAAATTATCTAAATAGAATTCTTTTAAGCTAGGACAGGGAGCAAGCAGCCAGGGGAGCCGCTATGTACTTCCCGTTATAATTAAGGAAGCATCTTGAAAAAACACCGCAGCCTATTATGCTGCCGGCAAGCATGGCTCATTTCGAGAAAAACTACTTCAACCGCTGGGTCAGCCGTTATGCCTGAACAGAGTCAAACTGAAATAGCCAGAACCGACATAATTGGGATCGGTACTGTAGCCCTTAAACTCAACCGACTCAATTCCCTGTTCATAACTCCTTGATTTGCCCTGCCGGCCTTCTACCGAAAAATAATCATCACGGCCGTTGGCCAGTACAACCCGGGCGGTTATATAAGCTCCAGCCTGGTTTTCATCAGACCCGGTCATACTCAGGGTACCTTTGGGAGGTGGATTAAAATCAACCGCCCGGTAGTATTCGCGGAATCGATCGTCAAAGGGTTGATAAATTGACCCTGAGACAAAGTCCTGGACCACCTCGCTGCCGCACCCAAGCGACACCGGCTTTCCCTTTGCTTTTACTTTCATAGCAATTACCCCTTTATACATTTCTATCCTATACTATGAACACTGGCTCAAATAGGGGATATTTTTATTACAAAAGCTCAATATTGAAGGGCAGGGTGGTATGCAGTATTCAGGCTATTTCGATGCAGGAGGAAAAACGGATCGGAAGACTGCGGTATACGAGCAGGAAATTCTCAAGATTGCCATTAATACTCTCAATTTGTTCAGAATCGATGACCAGTCGGCCTACCAGGCGGGCCTTTCCGCGCAAGCGTTTAAAAAACGAGGTTTCGGGGGCGCATAGGTTCAGGACAAACACCCGGCCCGGGACAGCGGGCAAGGGAAACGATTCTTTATAACCTCCGGCTGGGACGTTCAAATTATTCAGCACGGCATTTTTAGTAAGATGACAGTAGTCAAAGAGCAGCTCCCAGGCATTGTCAGCTGCTTCGTCTTTGCCCATTGAAAAATTAGCCCACTGCCTGCGGAAGGTATGGATATCCTTTTTGCTCTTTTCCAGTAAAACCTCATTAATTGTATTGCTAAGCAGTTCGGCTTCACTAGAATCCCATCCTCTTATACCGAAAAACCGGTCGTCGCCCATCCTGTTTCGGCATGTGATCTCTTCTTTGAGCTGGTAGTATTTGGACCAGGTTAGAAACACGGGCATTCCATCTATTATGTAATAAGACATAGCATAGGCCTCCAGAAGAAAAATTTGATTATGG
>JBDKUE010000251.1:0-16054 GCA_039679855.1 Syntrophomonas sp. | reverse complement strand
ATTTTACGTCAGCCTGCAGAGCCTGGGCCACAAAGGCAAGTGGAACCATGGTGCGTCCGCCTATGATTTGGGCCGGCTGGCTGAGGGCGGTTTCCTGCCCATTGACCTGGGCGGTGTCCTCTCCAATAATCAATATAACCGTAATGCTGCCTTTGGTGGAGGTAACCATCTGCTCGGCGGCATTCCATTGTACAGAGGCTCCCAGGGCGTTAAAAAGCGTCCCCATGGGGACCAGGGTTCTGCCACCGATTATGACCGGGGGCTGGTCAAAGGACAACAGCTTGCTGTTGTAAAACACCTTTATAGCATCGGACTGGGTGGCTCCCGACTGCCCGGAAGAATTTTGACTCTGCTGGGCCGAACTGGCCGCAGAGGCCTGGGTGCCGGAATTGAGCGGCAGGATGCCTAAATTGCCGTCATTTTCGTTATAGAAGAAGACGCCGGCCTTGCTATAACGGCTGCAGGTTATAAAGCCGGGGGTGTAATGTTTTAAAGGCAGAACCTGGGGATTCGGTTTGAAAGCTTCCTGGCCCCAGCCGTTGATCTCCCACTGCCAGCAGGTATTGTCAAATGCAAATTGGGATACTTCCACCGGGTCGCTTCCCGTGCCGTGGATTTTTATATTGGAACCACCGGCATTTTTTATTTCACAGAGACCGGACACACTTTGAGTTCCCAATAGGCTTGAACCGGAAAAACAAACCGTCCCCAGGTGGCCGTCGTTCAGGTTGCCCATAACCAGACCCAGTTTGCCATAGCGGGCAATGGTCAGCATGAACATGCCGTATTGGGGTATGGGATAGGTTTTGTCATTGGGCTGGTAGCTTTCTCTGGCCCAGCCGGTGACTTCATCATGCTGGTAAGCACCTTTGTCCCAGATGCCTACTTCGACGGCTCCTCCTTCAGAATGAATCTGGAACTGGTCGCCGCTGCGGGTTACCTGGCCCAGACCGGGAACATTCAAGCCATTAAAGGCTCCACCTTTGAAGACCTGGTAGCTCAATTTCCCATCATTTTCACGGATAAATACTACGTAGATCTTTTCATAACGGGCCAGCATCATCACACAGGTGCGATAATGGGGCAAAGCAAAACTCTGCGGATTTTTCCCATATTCGGGCATCGCCCAGCCCCCTACTTCGGTATGGCTGTAGGTTTGACCCGATCCGTTCCAGGCATTTTCAGACTCGCTGAGCTTGCCAGTCTTTATTCCCGTGGATGGATTGTCAGGCGAACCCGACAAGCTGAGGGTCAGATAGGAGACTTCAACTGGTGAGGCTGAATCATTGGCCTGTACCTGGAGTTTATAGAGCGAATCGCTCCCGCCCCCGGGATTGGGAACCGCTTTGAGCGTAACAAAAGAGGAATCATTGATAATCGTTGTCTCCGCGAGGTTGGATTGCTGGCCGGTTTGATTATCGGCCGGTTTTTGCCCCTGATCTGACTGCTGACCGGACGCCTGGTGGGTAACGCTGAAAGTCGGGCTGAAAGCCTCAACCCGGTTAGTGGCATTGGGGGTGAAGATCCTTATAGTGTAACTGCTGCCCTCGGGAACATAAACAGAGTTTACTTTCCAGGTGTAGGACCCGCTTCCGCCAGAGCCGACTGGAACGTTGTCGGCAATACGATATGAGCTTTTGCCTTCTTTGTAAAGGGTCAGGTTTACCTTTTCGCCCGGATTTCCAGTATAAGTCCAGGTAATGGTTTGGTCGGTTCCGGCCGTCAAAACATCTCCGGCCGCAGGTGAAGTGATAGTGAAAGTTGCGTCAGTACTGGCTGAGAGAGAGCCGATAGGGTAAATAAAGCAAGACACGGCAAATAAAAAGGCAAATATAAGGCATGTTGACCGGGCTTTCTTTTTACTCAACATGATCAAATCAATCCTCCTTTTCCCTGATTACATTAAGCAGTTTGAAATGAATGATGACCTCACGGAATGTCCTTAGCCGTCTTTGCTCCTCCCCTCCTCATATTCTGAATATTCTGAAAAAAGCCATGTTTAAATATAGTATACCAAAACTTTCCTCGTACGCTAAAAACAGAGAAAAATTTGCCCGCTCATCAATGGCACCTTTGAGGCCGCCCCTTCGGAAGACTGTTTCCTAGGGCTGAGGATCAGGCCCACTGCAAACCGGGGTTTTGCTGCGGTAGTTTTTTACAATTCGGGTTGAAGGTTGTGCAGTAGTTCTTAAGGAGGAACCGGGTGGGGGATATTCCAGGGAAGAACACAGGTAAAAAAGCATCATTTTTTACCTATGCTTCATTTACACAGATAAAATTCCACCCCATGATACCTGTATGGAGGAGCGATTTTTGTGGTTTGGTAGAGGCAAAATAATCAGGTACTAACAACCTGCTAAATCTGCAATATTGGCAGACATAACTACAGGCTTAAACCTGATGCAATTTAAGCCAAGTTGTTAACTGAAGCATCGGTATCTACCCTTGTAGATCCTCAATGAATTTTTCTATATCATTAACAATGCTTACCATCTCATCATTTACATCAAAGTTAGTCCGGCTTAGATGAGAAACCGGGCAATGGAGATTATAATCCAGTATCTTTCGGGAAATTTCGTTCAGACCTTCCCGGCTCCCGGCATAGAAATCATTCTTCTTTTTTTCATACCGGCGGATGGCTGCGCTGCCCCGCTTCTGGCTGAAAACCATACGGGTATACTGCTTAAAGTGGTCGACTTCCCTGTCAAGCCTGGCTTTTAGTCCATCGATTTCTTTGCCCAGTTCTATCCAATAGGGTGCGTAGCCGTTGTCCTTGAGGATTTTATGGACCATGTGCAATTCATCCGGCTCAAAGGGGCCCCCTTTCAGCTCGAGCGGTTTTCCCGCTCCCTCCAGATGGTCAAATTCCCCCTGCTGCATAGCTTTGGTCAACATCGCCCCTACCAGGTCGTGCTGCCGAATCAGGTGCAGAGTGCGGTGCATTTGGGCCGGGAAATCTTCTTTCATGGTTTTTTCGGATACCCTGTCTGCTATATCCTGTATTTGTTCCTTATTAAAACCGGGCTTGTTCATAGTTATTCCTCCTTGTCTCGACACTCTCCTGGCAGGTGGGGTTTAACCTCTACCAAATTGACGGAATTAAGCGATAGCGGGTTTTGGCCAGGTAATCCGTGTACCCCGGCAGTTCGCGTGACAGCGTGGCCTCTTCTTTTTTTATCCGGTAAACAGTGGTAGGGATGAAAAGGAAAGCAAATATCAATGCCCAATAAGAACCAAGGGCCAAAGGAGTGAACAACATCGTTATCAACAATCCGGTATACATGGGATGGCGAACCATGGCGTAAGGCCCGGTTGCAATAACCTGCTGTTCTTTTTCCACCTGGATGACGGTTGAAGCATAGCTGTTTTCCTTGAAAACTCTAATGATCAGTATATAGCCCAGGACAACCATAACATCGGCAACAATAACTAACCAAACCGGCACTGCCGACCAGTGAAAGCGATAATCAAAGCCGGGGAATAAAAAAGTCAGCATAGATAAAAATGACAAGAACCGTAGGACGGCTGGCTGTGGTTCTTTTTCTTTAACCTTCATTCGTCTTGATAATAGTCCAGGGTCCTTTTTTATAAAATAGGCGGTTGTAAAAAGCATAAGAATAAAAATTATCGACCACCAAATCCATGCCTGCCAGAACTTTACCGACCCGGCCGGAAGAAATAACACCAGGCCCATTACAATCATAATTATTACCGGCACCAGATACGCTTTAGAAGTTGAAGATCCTTGGTTGTCTCCCATCGCAATTGCCTCCTTGCCTTAGAAATGTGCTGCTCGCGTCAGTCATCAGCGCCCAGAAATTTTTCAAAAAGCTCCTGGTACTTTCTTTGGGCTGGTGTTAACACACCGGCCTCCATCTCCTGATATAAGCTTCCCAACGGCTTTTTCATTCCTGGATAATTGCATATCAGCTCTTTCACTGGGGGCATATTTTTTACGATAGCGGCCGATTCACGGGCGAAAGCTTCAATCCGGGGATCGTCTTCGTTGACATGGAAAAGCTCCTCCCAGCGCGCGCCCAATTCCAAAGCCTGTTGGTAGTGCTCGGGATGGGACTTAAAATACTCGCCCAGGATGCGCAGACTCTCTTTATAATCCTCACCCCATTGAAAATCATCCAGGACGCCGTACATTTTACGGTGCTGCTCGTAAAGTTCGGGGCTGCTGCGAGCGTATTTTTCGATTTGCTCCTCCCCCAGTATCTCAGTCATGGTTTTAAACGAAGGTGAATCAAAACTGTCTTCATCCAGCAGCGGAGCATCTTCGGAAAGAAGCGCATCTATTTTCGCCAGTCGTTCTTCCAGAGACTTTTTTTCGTTTAGCAATTCACGGCGCAAGCCTTGCAGGACTTCTCGTGAAGTTTTAGGGTTCTGAAGATCACCTGCTATTTCCTTGATATGCTTGAGATCCAGCCCCAGGGCTTTCAAACGTTTGATAAAACGCATGCGGTTCAAGTCAGCCGGCCCGTATAAACGATAACCCCCGGCTGAACGCTGCGGCTCTGGCAGCAGACCGATTTTGTGGTAATAGTTTATAGCTTTTAGTGTGCATCCAGTCAGTTTTACGAAATCGCCGATCCTTATGCGGTTTTCCACTACCCTCACCACCTTACAGGATCAGTATAAACCAGGCCCCAAGGGTCTGGTCAATATTATTGACGAAAAGCATGTCAGATAATTTATGCCTAATCTGGGGAGATAAGGTGGGGATCTGTCATAGATGAAGCATTGGAATTATGAGCCCATTGGAAATAAAAAGAGCGCGGATTTCCGCGCTCTCTTCTATCATTAATCTACAGGGTCAAACATATCTTTAGAAGCGCCGCATACCGGACACTCGTCCGGAGGCTCGGGGCCTTCGTGCATATAGCCGCAGACCCGGCACTTCCAGTGATTGGAGCGCTTGTTCCCGCCGCTGTCCCGGCCTAAACTCTTCATGGATTGAGTGGTGTCCACCCTGGGAGCAATAATGATTTCCCCCACCAGTACACCGTCTTTAAAATAGCTGCGTTTAAAGAAGTTCTCTGTCGGGTCGTTAACCTCCACCAACCGGCATTGTTCCAGGGGCAGATTTACTTCTCCGATTGAGAATATCTCCATATCAAAAGCGACCAGCATGGTGGACAGCAAAGGGGTTTGGTATTCCACCCAGTCCCCGGCTGCAGCCGCTCCAGCCACCCGCCCCATCTCCAGGGAAACCGGCCACAGGCCTACCAGCCGCTCTCCGAACTGGGCGCCATCCCCGGCGGCATAGATATTGGGCAAGCTGGTGCGCATGCTGCTGTCCACCACCACTCCCTGAGCTACTTCCATACCGGCTTCGCTGGCCAACTCAATATTGGGCTTAACCCCGGTGGATAAAAGGACCAGATCCGCCTCAAGGAACTCTCCGTTGCTGAGCCGCACACCCTGAACCTGGCCGTCGCCTACGATTTCCTCGGTATCCAGGCCCATACACACCTTTACACCTTTGCCTTCCATCAGCATCTGCAGACGCAGGGAGGCCGGTTCGTCCAGTTGCCGGGGCATAATGCGCTGGTTGTGCTCGACAACCGCCACTTCTACACCGCTCCCGACCATTTCCCATACCGCTTCCAGACCCAGAACCCCGCCGCCGATAACCACCGCTTTTTTGGCATTCTTGATGGCTTCCTTTAATTCCAGGGCGTCCTTTAAGCTGCGCAGGGCATACACGCCCCGGTTTTCCAGCCCTTTAAAAGGAGGAATGTTGCTGCGGGCACCTGTTGCTACGATAAGTTTGGTGTAGGGGATGCTCTCTCCCGCTTCTGTTACCACCACCAGCTTATCAGGTTCAATCTTTACTACCCGTACCCCGGTCCTTAAGTCCACCCGGATGTCCGTATACCAGGCCGAATCGAATACATACAGCCGGTTGTCGGGGAGATCCTCGCTCAGCAGGTCGGATAAAGCCGGCCGGTAATAAGGACGGTACTGCTCTTCGCTCAGCATGACGATCTCGGCGCTGCGGTTGCGCTTACGGATGGACTGGGCAGCCGACAGGGCGGCGATGCCTCCGCCGATAATGACGAATTTATCCTGAGTATCGTTTACAAATTCATCCTCCATGGACTCGCGCACAAAGTTTTCCTTCCCTACTCCACAGGCCGGACATAGCGCAGGCGGCTCCTCCCCAGTGTGAATATGCCCGCATACCAGGCAGCGCCAGCGCCGCACGGATTTATCCTGCTTTTTCTCCAGGATGGCCCGGCCGAAATCCATACCCATCTTGAAGGCATCCTCCAGATTGCCCTCACCGGGTTTGAATTTGACCCGCAGCCCCGGCATAACCTGCATGCGCAAGGCCCGCAGGCGGTTTTCAATGCCGGGCACGGCTTCCCCGCTCCACCCATAGGCGCCAAAGGCCATGGCTACCTTATCTCCGTGGCTTATCGGGGACAGTCGGCTGAGCAGCTTCCAGACCTGGGGCAGGGCATCGCCATTGACGGTATTTGACCCGATTAAGAATCCGCTGGCATCTAAAAGATCCTCCGCCACCCGGTCTAACAGGTCCGGATCATCCAATTTGTCTTCTATCAACCGGTATCTCCTGATGTCAAAATCACCTATGGTGGAAACACCCTCAACTAGGCTGTCGGCCAGCTTTTCCGTAAAGCCGTAGATGCTCAAATAAGCCAGAATTATTTTGGGCTTATCGCTTTGAGGAACGGAAGTCCGGGTGGACCATTGCCGGTAAAGATCGATATAGCGGTCGATATCCTTGCGTAAAACCGGTCCGTGCCCGGGGGCCACCATGACCAGCGGGAGGTCCTTAATCTTGTCCAGTGCTTCTAAAACATAGGGTTTGAAAGGCCCGATGATGGCATCAAAGTACTCTTTATACGGGGTTAAGAAATTGCTCTCCATGAGATCGTTAAAAAGGCGCTCATCCGGGTAATGCGCTCCGAATGAATCACAGGTGAAAAGGATTTGCTCCTCTTCCAGATAGGTATAGATGGTGTCCGGCCAGTGCAGGAAAGGAACACTGATGAAGCGCAGGGTTTTCCCGCCCAGTTCCAGGAGGTCGCCCTCATTTACTTCCCGCGCCTTGAACTTCTTGTTGGTGATGTCGCGCAGAAAGGAGAGAGCCGTCTGACTGCCCAGGACGGTCAGGTTGGGCACCAGGTCGATCATTTTGGCAACCGCCTCGGAATGGTCGGGTTCAGTATGGTTCATGATGAGATAATCGATATCGGCCAGGTCTACAATACTCTTGACATTGTCCAGGTACCGGTCAAAAAACTTGTCCTCGCACACCTCTATAAGCGCCGTTTTTTCGCTGCCTTTAATCACGTAGGCATTATAGCTGGTGCCGACGTCGGTGGTCATGACCGCATCAAAAATCCGGAGTTCGGGATCGCGCACGCCCACCCAGTAGACATTCTCCTTCATTAATATTGCTGCCATTCTCTTATCCCTCCTTTTATACAAATTTTAACCTTTCGGCAAATTACTTCCCATACTCATTTAAAAATTGATTAAGATTTCCACAACCCGTGCAGGTTGCAGTATTCTCTCAAGACTACGGGCTCGCCGCCGGTTTCTATACAGAAGCCAGCTTGAGGTTCCTCCCCGGGTTTTAAAAACTCACGATAGGCCTTATTCCCTACCAGAACTTCAACCCACTGGATATAGTGCTCCTCGGTCATGGGATGAGAAACACTGCCCACCTTAACGGTAAGAATACCACCGTCCCAGGTCCCCACCGGGACATGTTTCTCGACCGCCGCATCCACTGTATTCTCCTCAATAAAAGTCATGGCCTGGCCGCAGCAATGCAATTCACCCACGCCTTCGAAGAGAACTTCCACCATGTTCCCGCACACTTCGCATTTGTATATGCCCAATAACTTCGCCATATCAACGCCTCCTCAATTGTATACTTAATTGGTGTACTTTAATAATATTAAAACTATACTCATTTTGTCAAGTTTATTTCTTTAAAAACGAAAGGAGGCCTTTTCCATCCGGGCTAAAAAGGATGCATATATGCATTAAATAGAAGGCTGCTCTGGGAAAACGGGTATATTGGCTGATAAATGGTTGAAAAGGCTCAAAATCAGGTTTATGATTCCTCGAGAAATTTGGTTAAATAATGCTAGACTATTTAGCAATGTAATATTTTCAGCTTCTTCTTACCAAATTTTAATGAAAAGAGGTAAATTAGCGTGGATAAAAAAAATACGGTAGTAAAGATGTCATTGCATGATTATGAACATTTGAAAGAATATCAATGCAATTATAAAGATTTCATTAAGGAAATCAAATCAATGATAATCTCAACCAGCATAGAAGCTAGTTCAGCAGAAATAACCATAAATAAGGAGAAGTTGGGAAAACTCCTTTTTCATTTCTTATCAGCTGATTTGCAAATAAAACATTTAGACTACACTCAAACCGTTTTTCTTTATAAATAAAATAGATAGTAGCAGATTTTTAGACCGGTTTGATTTTTCTCTTCAAGCCTTGCGTGGTTATGAAGTGGTTTCTATCCAATAAGGATGGAAGCATCGGTTGGAGCGCTCCAGGGCTGCTTAAGCCCATGTTTTTACAGGATTTCAACATACCCTTCCGAACCATTGATGCGAATTCGCTGCCCGTCCCTGATTAGCATGGTGGCATTATCAACCCCGACAACCGCAGGAAGGCCGTATTCTCTGGCAATAACGGCGCCGTGGGTCATCATGCCGCCCACTTCCGTCACCAGGCCTTTGACGGATACGAAGAGCGGCGTCCAGCCCGGGTCGGTGAATCTGGTGACCAGGATATCACCCTCCTCTATATTGGCGTCCTCCAGTTTTAAAACCACCCGGGCCCGGCCCTCTATGACGCCCGTAGAAACGGGAATACCCCTCAAAGCGCCCGGGGGGATATTTCCGGTATCATATTCGCCCATAATGACTTCTCCTTCGGACGTTATCAAGCGCGGTGGTATTAACTTCTCATAAATCTCATATTCCGCTTTTCGCCTGATTATAATGCCGTAATCCAATCGGTTGGTTTTAACTACCTCCCGGAGTTCGTCAAAGAACAGATAATAGATGTCCTCTTGGTTTCGGATAACCCCCTTTTTTACGAGCTTGCCGGCCTCCTTAAGCAATGCCTGTTTATAAATGTAGTTTCGTTGTATTTTCATATATTTGGGATATTCCCGGTAGCCTATCAAATTACGCACAATGCTGATCTTCTTACTGGTCTTTTTGGCCTTTCTTTTGCCACCGGGCAATTGCTGCAGGCGGTTTAAAAGATCCTGTTCCTTCTGCCACGCTTCCTCAAGCCCCTGCTCAAATTTAATCCTGCGGGCACCCGGCTCAAAAGCTTTGATGTTGTTGAGAATCATGGGAATCAACACGGTCGGCTGTTCGCTCCAACGGGGCCTGGTGATATCGATTTCCCCTGAACAGCGCATGCCGTATTTTTCAAGATAGGCCTGAATGGATTTGCTGACTGCTTCGCCGCCTTCAAGTTTGGCCAGATCCTCAAAAAAAGTCTCCTCAGTGACATTATGAAAATATTCAATTACAGCCGGATACCGCCGGACAGTATCGGCTACATCTAATAGTTCAAGCCCCATTTCGGATGTAACGTTGTTGTCTACCGATTGGGAGAGTATATCGACTGCACTTTTTTCGCCCAGCCATTTTTCCATGTTTTTATTGATCCAATTTGCTGCCAGCATCCCGACCAGGAAGGCTGCTACGCTTTGGGGATCAGCCATGATTTCCATTAATTGTTTATGGTCCTGTAAAAAGAAATCAAACAGTTCATTTCCGGATATATCTGAGATCCTTTGTTGAAGATCCCTGACCGACTCCTCGTTGCGGGACATGATATTTGGGATAAGCTTGGGGTCGTTTTTGCAGTAGATTTTTATTGCGTGAAATGGAAGGGTCCAGGATAGTCCCTCCGCGCCCATGCGGAGTGCTCTTTTTCCCTGTGGAAGAGTTTTTATAAATTGTTTGCGCCTAAATAGATTCAACATGGCGTTTTTTATCAAGGGATCGAATTGACCAAATATTTTCAACGCCATTTTTCTCCCCACCGGCGAGGCAAGATCATAAGAGAAATCGCTAAATAACCTTCCACCGGCTTTCTCCAATGTATGATCTTTGAACAGAAGCTGGCAGAAATACATTCCCAATGGTTTGATGGGGTCAGTCATCATCTCAATATGCCCGAAGGATACATATACCCGGTTTTTTCCGTCGTTTACATCCGGTAAAGGGTATAAGGTGGTGATGGGGCGGCTCTGAACGATATAGAAGGCATCATTAAGGTAAGGGGACACACCACCTTCGGAGAAATGTACCCTTACCATACACCACTCAATGTCCTGGGGCGAGCCAAAATGGGCTTCGATCTTTCGGCCCAGGCCTTCAAGCTGTAGAATCTGCTCATCGGTCAGGGTCTGCTTATGCTGATGCCCGGGCTCGATCTTCCGGTTCTGGGTGCCTCCATTTTCTAAAGCATAGGCGGCTACCCTTTTGGTGGATATTTTTTTATCGACAATCTTGCCTTCTCGCACCTTGTAGGTGTCAGGATTAACAAGGCCGCAGACCAGGGCTTCACCCAGACCGAAACTGGCGTCAATAGACAGTACTTTTCGGTTGGATGAGACCGGAGCGGCGGTAAACATAATCCCCGCCGCCTGGGGGAAGACCATTTTCTGAACAACGACAGACAGGTAGACCTTACGGTGGTCGAAACCGTTTTGTATGCGGTAGATTACGGCCCGGTCAGTAAAGAGCGATGCCCAGCATTTGCTGATGTTCTGCAGAATGGAATCTTTGCCGATAATATTGAGATAGGTATCCTGCTGGCCGGCGAATGAAGCGGTAGGCAAGTCCTCAGCGGTGGAACTGGAGCGCACTGCATAGGCATCCTTTTCCCCTAGCAGGGTAATATACGAGGCGATTTGCTCTTTGATTTCTTTTGGGATAACGGTCTCTTCAATGACATCACGGATCTGCGCGCTGATCCGGCTGATCTTTTCCAGCTCGCTCAGGCGTAGAATAGACAACTGAGCGAGAAGCTGGTTAAATTCTTTATTCTTCTTAATTACTCTTTTATACGCTTCAGTCGTGACGCAAAAGCCCTCTGGTACACAAACCCCTTCAATCCTGGACAGCTCCCCCAGGTTGGCGCCCTTGCCGCCGACCTGGGCAATCTTGGTTTTATCTATCTCCTCAAAACCGAGCACATATGAACTCATATTTTAAACCTCTCCCTTTATGGCGCATTTATATTGAGCAGGGTTGTTAATCCTGCTATTGCTATCTAACAACCGCACAGGCAAAATGAGCATGCTCCTGAGCATGGTAGTTTCCCGGGTGTCCGTTGAAATAGAGCTTTTCAATGTCAGAAGGACTTAGATTTTCCTTAAGGCTTAAGCCTAAAGCAGCCAGTTCGCCAGACAGCTTCGAAGGATCAAACGCACACTTTCCCTTGGCGCCGACTAGAGAAAACAATAACCACTGTCCCCGCGGAGCTACTTTTGCCCGGTTATATACATCGGCATCCAGATAATCAAAGATAATCGTGCTGCCTTTGGGAGCTATCCTCGCAACTGTGCGCAGGGTATCCAATACAGTCTCTCGGGGCAGGTAGTAAGTAACACCCAGCCAGTTAAAGAAGCTCAATGTTTTCGGATCAAATGGTGAATTTTTAAGCCCCTGATCAAGGCTCTGGCGTGTGAAATCCAGCGGGACAAAATAGAGCTGCCCGGGAAACTCCAGGCCCAGTTCTGCGAATCGCTGGCGCTTAAAATCCTGGGCTGCCGGTTGGTCAACCTCAAAAACTCGGAGCTTCTCCATTAGTTCCGGATGCCGGAAGGCAAAGGTATCCAAACCCGCGCCCAATATCACATGCTGCTTTACTCCTTCCCCGACCGCCTTCACCAGGCTGTCTTCGGCATACCGGCTCCTGCTGACCGTTAAGGCAAGACCTCCGGTAGCGTGCATATAACAATCTACGCCCGATGCTAAATCGGAGATTTGATGTAAATCTTCAGGTGCTATAACCTTAAAAGCATGTTTAACATGCCGCGGAAGGAATAATTTTATGATGGAGGGAATCATCTTTCCGGTACCGAAAAACTTGAGTGCCTTTATAGATCGATATAGCGAATTATCAAAGTACGCGCGTTCCTCCTCGGTAAGCAATCGCTCGGCCAGGAAATCATCAAATATTTTAGCCTCATCATGCAGCGCATGGTAAGCGCGACAGTGAGCTATTATCGATGCGGAAAAAGTTGCTTTGTTTACTTTCATTGTTATCCCCTCCAGTTAGTTTTTAACCTATTCTCCCAGCAATGCTAACTACCGTTTGTTAGTCAATTGCAACGCATTGGCACTTCTTACCCCGATTAATCCTGATTGGCGGCAATGCCTTGCTTGAGCATTTGGATTGCAGCTTCCACTTTCTCTAAATACCGGGTCTCGTCGAGCCCAGAGTATAAATATTCATTAAATACGAAAATGTAAATCATTTTAATAAGCACTTCAGAATCGATTTCCGGCTTAATAAGGCCGCGCTGTTTATCACGCTCGATTATTTCTATATACTTTGCGTTGCCCGCTTTTAGGAGTTGCAGTATGAATTCGCTGTTATCAACCACTGTCAATGCGCCTATCCTGGCATAATCCGGCCTTGTTTTGCCTACTTTGATGGTGCCTCTGGCTCTTTGTATGACGTTTTTAAAAAAGCTGTCATCCAGGTTGAAGGGTTCAATAATCCCATGTATATCCCTTGCCATTTCTTCCACCATGTAAAGATAGATATCCTCTTTGTCGTTAAAATACTGATAGAAGCTGCCCTTTGGTATACCTGCGTTCTTTATGATCTGGTTGATGGATGCATCACTGAAGCGCCGTTCTGAAAATTCCTGTACAGCTGCGTTAAATATTCGCTTCTTCTTCTCTTCACTTAAATTATTAAAAGTATCTTTGGGCACGATTTTTCCTCCTATTTCATTCAAACAGCGCAGACAAAATGGACATGTTCCCACAAGCCAATTATTTTAAAAATCGTCATATGACCAGGTAGTCACATTGTGATTTAATCATATGACCACCCGGTCATATTGTCAAGCTGTTTGTCCGCGTTCTTGATAGGATGGAGAACAACCGAGACGGGGTGTTTGCCGGCCAAACCGACAAAAACCCCCGCCCAAGCTAAAGAGCCAGCGGAGGTTTTATCTGAAGCCCGAAATTGCATCCGGGCCTCTTTAATCTTCTCTATACGTCAACCTCTTCCTTATCTTCGTCTCCCTTTCCTAAGGCCTGCCCATCAACATATGCCTCTGATAATATATATACGGCCACTGAACCAAAAGCACCTATTACAGCCGCTACCTGGGCGGCCGTGTTCTCTGATACATTCAAAAGCACCATCGCCGAGGTAGCCAACCCGGCCAAGAGTGCCCAAAATTTACGGCTTGAAAGCTTCTTTTTCCAATCAACCGTATTCATCAATCTACCTCCTATTGCACCAGCTTGACGGTTTTGGTCGCAGCATCCCAGGTTACTTTGAGCCCCAAAGCTGCTGCTATCAATCCAATCGGTACATAGTTGCGGTTATTGATCAAATAGCCACTGGCCAATTTCTTCCCATTGAGGGTTACGGTGGTTTCGGTCATATCGATGTACTCCTTTCCGAAATACTCGCATACCGCTTTGGCAACGGCCTTGGCGATAATAAGCTGGTGATCAGAGTCCCAGCACCAGATACTCTCTTGGTCATTGGAAACAAAAGCGCACTCAATCAATGCAACCGGAATGTCAATGGCTCTGACCACCCCTACTGACCGCTGGGAGTCCTTTATCCCTCGGTTTGTCAGACCGGCAGCGGCGGAAACCTCATTAGCCAGTAATCTCGCCAAAGCGATGTTGCTTTCAGACAGACCATTATATTGGGAATATAGCGCTTCCGTACCATGGGCCGAACTTGACGAAGCAGAATTGTAGTGAATGGCCACAGCAATGTCGGCGCCGGAATTATTCCCAAAACTGATCTGGTTGTTTACATCCTGGTTTATATTAGCAGCTCCGCCACAAGCCTCATCAGTAGTTCGGCTCATAGCAACTTCGAAGTCATTAAACTCTAATAAATCCCTGACCTTAAGGGCTACGGCCAGATTGCCGTCGCATTCCCTTACCCCATTATTTTCATTAACGGCCCCCGGATCGAAGCCGCCATGTCCCGGTATTAACGCCACTTTAGGCATTTAACCCACCTCCTTATTCTCTTAACAGTCTTTCGACCTGCGTTCATCAACTTTGCCTTTTTGCTCGCCAGACGTCTCTAGTGTTTGAATGGCTCTACCCTCAACCACTCCCAATATCAAACCTGATTAATTATGGTTACATTGGAAAATGTATCCTCTCTTTTGTAATATATGGCCAGTGAGAAAAAAGGGTAACAATCTCTTTCAGCCAAATAAAAAACCGGCCATTTCTGACCGGCTTTTATTGCGGTGTTCTACTGCGTCAGTTTAATAATGAGCCAGATGATAAAGGCCCATAAAGGCAGGCTTAGAAGTAATCCATTTAACAATCCTTTGAAAGCCCCTAAATCGTCTTCCAATATGTGCAACCCCTTTGACGTGGTTTCTCATATTGTTGCGGATTTATTGGCCTTTTATTCCCGAATAGACCAAATTAATGGAAGAAATAAAGTCATTATGTATTCAATCCAAAAGTATCACGTTCTTCGGCGGTAAGCTGACGGGGTACTACACAGCGGGCGTAATCTATAAGCTTCTGCCCGGTGGGAAAGACCCTCCATATTCTAAGCGTGCCTTGCGTTGAGCCGGCACAAATTCGGCTTCCGTCCTGGCTGAACTCCGCCGATAATATTCCTTCCTGGCTAAAGAACTGATCCAGTTGCTGGCCTGTGTCAGTACTCCAAAGGCTGGCATTTTGGCCGATGTTGCTGGCAATTATTAGCAAGCGTTTTGAATCCGGGCTGAGAATCAGTTTTCCCACTTCATCAATAGCATCGAATTGCAGGATTTTCTTGCCGTCATTCGCATTCAATATTTTGACCACAGTACCAATTTGAAGCATAACCCCGAAACTGGCGATTATCTTCTGTCCATCCGGGGTGAATATCGCATTGGTTATGGCATCGTTCATGGTTTTCGTCGCATTGTCCGGGCGCGCCAAATCGGTAATTAGCTGGCCGGTTTGCGCGTCCCACAGCCTGCCGTAGTGCACGGCAGGTTGACTCGGCAATGCATATATCCCAACTATTCTTTTATCATCAGAGCTAAGGTTAAAAGAGCTAAAATATGGCTTTTTTTGTCCATCTTCCCCTGGGCCCGGATCTAAATGATATAGTTGTTCACCGGTTTTCAAGTCCCAGCGACGAATACCGTCTGTGGATCCGGTTATTACACCGCTTCCATCTTTAAGAAAGACGGCATCGAAAAGGTGCTTTTCATCTCCTGGTATTTCGAGTGTAGTGACCACCAGGCCGGTTTCTGCTCTTCTTATCTCAATCCTGCGATTTGATGTGCAGAATAGAACCATTTTATTATCCGGGCTGAAATTTAAGGTCATCGGTGAACTATAAACCCCGTTGCTTTTGCCGCCCGGCTCTTCAATCGCGGCGCTGCAGATTTCCCGACTAGTTTCTGCCTCCCATAATGAATATGAGTACTGTTTGTTAAGATCGCAGTTGATAGTGCCTGCATATTTTCCGTTGGGGCTGAATACGGCTGTTACCACCGCCCGGTTGTCTGCGGGTAAAACTGCCAGCATTTTTCCGGTTTTTGCATCCCATAGCCGACCGGATTCATTAGTTACCGGTTTGCTGGGTGAATTACCCAAGTATTTTTCCCATAAGCCATAATTATAAGTAAGAATCAACCTGCGGTCGGGACTCATCAGATATTGATAGTACCGGGTTTGATCGCCGCCCAGCAGGTCGGTTTTCTGCCCTGTAACAGTGTCCCACAGGTATATATCCCTGGTATCGATACTGTGACTATAATCCTCTATGACAATACTTTCGCCAT
>JBDKUE010000016.1:0-2550 GCA_039679855.1 Syntrophomonas sp. | reverse complement strand
CTCCCTATGGAATAACATATGCTGTCGCCAAATGAAACGGCTCCCAGTGTAATGCGCCTCTCATGAAACACTTTTTTCCCTGTTATTGCGGGCGATAATATATAATATATTGTTGATAGTAATTCTATGGACTTAATAGTAAATCAGGAGGAAAAAAGCATATGTACGACAATATTATCGATACCATTGGTCATACTCCCCTGGTCAGGATTAATAAGTTGAATCCCAAGCCCCATATCCCGTTTTATGCCAAGCTGGAGGGCTTTAACCCAACCGGGAGCATCAAGGATCGTATTGCCATAAAAATGATTGAACAGGCGGAAGAATGCGGCGCTTTGACAAAGGGGAAAACCATAATTGAACCCACCTCGGGAAATACAGGGATCGGTCTGGCGATGATAGGCGCCGTAAAAGGCTATGCGGTTGAAATAGTCATGAGTGAAGCGGTTTCTGAAGAACGCCGTAAAATGATTGAGGCCTTTGGAGCCAGGACTACTCTTACCGATGCCTCCGAGGGCACGGATGGAGCCATCCGGAAAGCCCATGAACTTTGCCGCACTTATCCTGATAAATACTTTATGCCCAACCAGTTTTCCAATGAATATAACAAGCTGGCCCATTATGAGACGACCGCCGCTGAAATCTGGGAGGACACCGGGGGCCGGGTAACCCATTTTGTTTCGGCGGTTGGCACCTCGGGAACCCTCATGGGCGTGGGAATGGGATTAAAAGCCAAAAACCCTGACATTAAGATAGTTGAAGCCCATCCGGTTCTGGGCCACTATATCCAGGGTCTTAAAAACATGCAAGAAGCCATAGTCCCGGAAATCTATGATCCCGATCAGATCGATATAAGAGTAATGATTGAATCCGAAGCTGCTTTTGCGATGGCCCGAACCGTTGTAGCGCAGGAAGGCATCTTTGTGGGTATGAGCAGTGGAGCTGCCATGGTTGCTGCATTGGAATGTATAAAGGACCTGGAGGAAGGTTTTGTGGTGGTAGTGTTCCCCGACCGAGGAGAAAAATACCTGAGTACCGGTTTGTTTCATTTGGCACCGTAATAGATCCGTAATTATTTTAGAGCTAAATTATGAGCTATGAACAATGGGTGTGTTTAGAATAAATTTTTGACTCATCTAAAAGCGATCTAACACCATAGCCCATCGATTCTATTATACTTATGATCCTGGAAGGATGTATTTTGGCTGCTAAATAGGTAATTACGATCAGGGACATAATAAAGTTTGGATCAACCATTTGAATGCCGTCAATTTGCAGCAATTCATATACCAGCTGGTTTTCACAGGCAATATTATTCATACCATCCAGAATTAAAACAATGTTAGAAAGTAGTTGATTCATTGCCGCTTCCTCCCAAACGCAAAGGTACGATACGCGTCTATCGGTAAAAGTGACTATTGTTGCTCAAAGTACAGTAATTATAGAACCTCAATTTTTATAAACTGCAGTACCGGTCAGAGAAGTATCATATCCTGCGTGTTGATCAATTGCCCGGTGAAAAGCAGCCGAGTTAAGGATTGACAGTATTTCCTGCCATTCCGGTCTGGCCATTGTCTCCTGAAGCACTACAATATCGAACCGCTCCTTAAACAGAGGGACAAAATCCAGCCCCAGCTTTTGAGCGGCAAATTGAATGCCCATGCCAAAATCGGCCTCGCCATTGGCAACTTTAAAAGCAACCCCCAGATGGGTATTTTCTACATTATTATAACCCTGAATCTGGCTGACAGGCATTCCATTTTCTGATAAATATTGATCGATTCTTAAACGGGTGCCCGCACCTCTCTGACGGTTAACGAATCGAAGCCCTTTCCTGCTTATATCCTCCCAGGTATTGATATCATGCGGGTTGCCCAGCGGGACTATCCATCCTTGGACCCTCTGTACAAGGTTTATCAAAATATACTTTTCGCCCGATAGCAAGTACCTGGCAAATGGAGCATTGTATTCTTTAGTATTTTCATCCCATAAATGAATTCCTGTAAACTGGGCTTCTCTGTGAAATAGTGAAATCAAGCCCTCCATGCTGCCGGTAAATTCAGTCTGGAGTTTAAACGTAGACCCATAACCCAAAAAATCAGACAGCAGTTCGATAGCTATATCGTGGCTTCCTACGTAATTAAAATAACTGCCATTTTCAGTGTTCTTATTGACAGACTCGGAAGATGTTTGATGAACGGAATCGCCTTGCAGGTACTGCATTAGTGCATCGTAATCAATCCTATACATTTTTCCTATTCGGCGGGCGGGAATTTCGCCCCGTTCAATAAGTTTATACAGAGTATATCTGGATATTTTCAGTATTTGAGCAGCTTCTTCAGGAGTTAGAGGCGTATAGTCAGTAATAGTAATCAACCCCTTTAACATTTTTTAATAGTGTTTATCTATCTTCTTCAAGTACATAGCCTTGCTTGGCATATACTTCCTTTTCGAAATCATGAAGGACCTCATCACATATTATTAAAAACAACCTGGCTTCTTCCGCTTTGTAGCCCGTAAAATAGTCGCGGGATTGAATCTTTTCCAGCC
>JBDKUE010000113.1:0-35912 GCA_039679855.1 Syntrophomonas sp. | reverse complement strand
GAATTGTTTTTCAACATCAATGATGTAGACGACCTGGAAAAAGCCCAAACAATCGCGGGGAGGTTGTTGAAATAAGAAGCCGGCGTAAAGAGGAGCATCTCAATCTGGCGGTCAAGACCACCGAGGGACCTATAAGCAGTGGATTTGAAGATATACATATCCTGCATGACTCGGTGCCCGAATTGGACATTGAGGACATAGATATTAGTGTGGCAGTTCTGGGGAAACATTTGTCAGCCCCGCTCATTATAAATGCCATTACCGGAGGCAGCGAAATAGGCCGGAGGATTAACCGCGATCTGGCCAGTTTGGCGGCCAAGTACCAGATCGGTATGGCAGTGGGCTCGCAGACGGTGGCCCTTGACGAGCCGGGCTGGATAGACACCTTCTCGATTGTCAGAGAAGTAAATCCCTTTGGTTTAATTATCGCCAACGTAGGCGCTGCCAGTCAAAAAGAGCATGCCCGGCGGGCGGTGCAGATGATCGGTGCCGATGCCCTGCAGCTGCACTTTAACGTTCCCCAGGAACTGGCCATGGCCGAAGGAGACCGCAGGTTTAAAGGGACTATAGCTCGACTTGAAGAAACTGTACAGGAAAGTCCGGTACCAGTTATTGCCAAGGAAGTCGGCTTCGGTTTTTCCAGGGAAAGCGCCGGCCGCTTATACTTGGCCGGTATAAGCTTTTTCGACAGCGGAGGAAGCGGGGGCACCAACTTTATCAGAATTGAAGACCGTCGTTATGGACTTTTTAACCAGGAATTGGACAACTGGGGGATTCCCAGTGCGGCCAGTATGGCAGAAATCCTATCTTTGGAGCAGCCGCTAACCTTAATTGCTTCAGGAGGTGTGCGCTCGGCCAGTGATATGGCCAAAACCATGGCTCTGGGGGCCAACGCCTGTGGCGTGGCGGGCTGGTTTTTGCGAATTCTCATGGAAGAGGGGAAAGAAAGTCTGGACCGTCTGTTGGGTGAGTTGGTATACCGGTTAAAGGCTATTTTACTTATGAGCGGTGCTCGAACCTGGGAAGACTTAAGGAGAAAGCCGCTTCTTGTTACCGGACGTACGGCTGAATGGTTGCGGGCCCGGAATATAGTTTTAAGACGCAAGGACCCGGAAGGCTGCTGGGCCTTTACCATTGACAGCACGAGCCATGCGCCCGGCCTGCGTTAGACTGGTCGGGTTTTTATTTTATGAATCCTAAAGGATAGTTTTTGCAGAAGCTTTAATAGAAAGAAACCAGATGTTGCTTGCAAAAAAAGCAAAAAGGGAGGGCGTTATTATGAAGGTGGTTATTGTCGGTGGAGTAGCCGGTGGAGCCAGTGCGGCAGCCCGGCTCAGAAGGCTGGACGAGACAGCGGAAATAATTATGTTCGAGCGAGGGGAATACATTTCCTTTGCCAACTGCGGGCTGCCCTATTATGTGGGAGGTACCATAAAGAAAAGGGCCAGTCTGCTGGTTCAGACTCCCAAGGCCATGCATCGTCGCTTTAATATCGAAGTAAGGACATTAAGCGAAATCGTTCGCATAATACCGGAATCCAAAGAAGTAGAGGTTCAGAACCACCAGACCGGTGAGGTATACCGGGAAAGCTACGATAATCTGGTCTTATCGCCCGGAGCGGCACCGGTTATTCCCCCTGTACCTGGAGTCGATCTGACAGGTGTTTTTACCATCCGTAATGTTCCAGATAGCGACGCGGTAAAAGCCTATATAGAAAATACCCAGCCCCAAAGCGCAGCGGTTATCGGGGCCGGTTACATCGGGCTGGAAATGGTGGAAGTCCTTTTGCAGCAAAATGTAAAGGTTCATCTTATCGAGGCAGGCACCCAGGTCATGGGCACCCTGGATGTCGACATGGCTTCCATAGTACAGCAGTATCTTAAGAAACAGGGGGTAAACCTGTACTTGAATTCCCTGGCTGAAGCACTGGAGGGAGAAGGCCAGGTGCAGGCGGTGCGATTAGCCGGTGGGGATAAGATTAATGCCGATGTAGTAATCCTCGGTGCCGGGGTAAGGCCTGAAGTCAAGTTGGCTAAAGAAGCCGGGTTGGCTATTGGTTCGACCGGTGGCATCCAGGTGGATGATTTCCTCAAGACATCAGACCCTTTTATATACGCAGTGGGAGATGCCATTCAAGTCAAGCATTACGTTACCGGGCAGGAGGTATTGATACCATTGGCCAGCCCGGCCAACCGGCAAGGTAGGATTGTAGCCGACAATATAGCCGGACGGCCCATACCATATAAGGGTGCGCAAGGAACCGGCATTGTTCGGGTAATGGACCTGGTTATAGGCGTTACCGGGGCGAATGAAAAGACTTTAAAGAGTCGGGGGATTGAATACCTGAGTTGCCACACCCACCCCTTTCCCCATGCGACTTATTACCCGGGGGGGCGGCAGATGGCTGCGAAACTGCTCTTTGCTCCGGCTACGGGCAAGGTTTTGGGAGCTCAGATCGTAGGTTCCGAAGGCGTTGACAAGCGGATCGACGTCCTGGCTACCGCAATTCGGGCGGGAATGACGGTGTTCGACCTGCAGGAGCTGGAATTGGCTTATGCTCCGCCATTCTCTTCGGCCAAGGACCCAGTGAATATGCTGGGCTATACAGCCGGCAATATTATAAATGGCGATGTTGAATCGGTGGCCTGGGAACAAGTACCCGATCTGGTTACCAAAGGGGGCCTCCTGATCGACGTTCGCACCCCGCGGGAAATTGAATCCGGGGGAGTGGAAGGTGCGATCAATATACCGGTAGACGACATTCGCGAGCGGCTTGCCGAAATACCCCAGGACAGGCCAATACTGGTTACCTGCCAGGTGGGCATCAGAGCCTACGTAGCCAACCGCATCTTAAGGCAAAAGGGATACAAGGTATACAACATTTCCGGAGGCTATATGTCGTATAAGGCTTTCAAAGCAAACCGTAATAAATAGACACCAGTTAGAAATATTGAACTTAAGAATAACAGGGGGACGCGACCGAAATGCAAAGGTATTTGGAGCGTCCCTTTTCCTTCAGAGGCAAACTATTTAATTACATAAAAGCCCGAAAAAAAGGGAAATATACTGTTTGATAATTATTGAAAGGATGAGGTGGATGAGGAATTTCCCTTTCGGGCTTATTACCCTGGTCGTTATTTCGATACTGATATACTTTGGCATTGCCCACCGGGTATTGGACCGCTTGCGGCTGAGTGACAGGGGAGCCCTGGCTGTAATAGCCGCAATTATCGTGGGCAGCTTTTTTGACCTGCCGGTAAGCTCCCGGGTAACTATAAATCTGGGCGGGGTGGTGGCTGTAGGGCTGGCTGTTTACGTATGGCTGGCGGCTGGGACAGCCATGGAGAAAATACGCTCAGCCGTAGCTGCTGTTGTTACCGGGCTGGTCTTATTCCTGGCCGGGCGTTATTTGGGAGCTGAACCGGAGCGTATTTTTATCGATCCGATTTACATGTATCCCCTGGTGGCTGGCATTGTTGGCTACCTGGCCGGCCGTAGCCGGCGGGGTGCCTTTTTTGCCGCAGTCATGGGTGTTTTTGCCCTGGATCTGGGTCAGTTATACTATCTGCTTTCTACTGGAAATCGCGGCATAGTCCATGTAGGCGGAGCCGGCGCTTTTGATTCCCTGATCCTGGCCGGCATCCTGGCTGTCTTACTGGCCGAACTGATCGGCGAGACCAGAGAACGTTTGCAGGGCGGTCCCCAGACCGAAGGCCGGCCTGAAGAACTGGTGCAAAACCTTCGGGAACCGGAACCGGAGCCTGCCCGCAAGCCGGTCGATCGGGCAGAAGATAATGGCGAAAGGGGTGGGGCCAATGAGTAAAAAAAGCTGGTGTTTAATTCTGGCTTTAACCCTGCTGGTTGTCAGCGCCGCTCCAGCTCTGGGAGTGCACGAAGAACTGAGCCCGGGTCAATTTTTTACCCTGGTTGATGAAAATAATCGAATTGTTCATCAGACCGCCGCCCAGGTGTATGTTGGGGACGAATATATAACAGCGGACAATTCGCGCTACAAGGTCCAGGAAATAAGTGACAACCAGGCCAGGTGTGTCCTGGTAGGGCGGGAAGTTATGCCCCAGGTGGCCTACGACCAGGAGCGGCAGGCCTGGATATTTGATGGGGAAGCAGTTCCGGCCGCAGCTGCCGCGCAGCAAAAGCGCATCTCAATATACCACACCCACAGCGATGAGTCCTACGATCGCAGTGACGGTACTTCCAGCAAAGAGGGCTCAGGGGGCATCTATGATGTGGGGGACGCTCTGGCCAGCAAACTGCAGTCACTGGGGTTCCAGGTTGAACACAATAAGAACAACCACAACCCCCACGACGTAAACGCCTACAACCGTTCCCGAAGAACAGCTGCAACTCTGTTGCGCAACAACCCCGACGCCATTTTCGATGTTCATCGGGACGCGGTTCCCGCCAGTCAGTACCAAACTGAAGTGAAGGGACAGGACGTTACAAAAGTGAAACTAGTGGTGGGCCAGAGCAACCCGAATGAAACCAGCTCTTTAGATTTTGCCAAAAAAATCAAGGCAGTTATGGATCAAAAGAGCCCCGGCCTATCCAATGGTATTTATATCGGTAGAGGAGACTATAACCAGGATCTGAGCCCCCGCTCTATGCTTATTGAGGTTGGCTCCAATACCAATACCAAAGATGAAGCGGAGAGAGGGGTGCAGCTTTTCGCTGAATCCCTGCCTGTGGTACTGGGGGCCCAGGCGGCCGATTCCAACCAGGGAGGTTCAGCCACACCGGCGCAAAAACCATTGACTGGCACCAGTAAGAGTACCGGGAAAAACATTGCGATACTGCTGGTAGTGCTGGCGGCTGCAGGGATCGGCTTTTATTATCTGAACAAAGGCAAGGATAAGGCTAAAGAGTAGCTATGGAACACCATCTCGTTGCGATTGTCTGGGGGATAGCGGCCGGTTTTGTTGACCGCTGGCTGATGTTAAGGAATGATCAGCGCAACTACCCGACCTATCCCCACGGTCATTTAACCCACCTGTCGCTGGGCTTTATAGCCGCCAGCCTGGGCGCGGTAGCCATACCGGCTATAGCAAAACCTGATTACGTAGCGGTAACCTTTCTGGTATTGGCTGCCCAGCAGTTCAAAGACATTCGGGAAATGGAAAGAAAAACCCTGGATCACCTGGAGAAGACCAAATTGATACCCCGGGGGAGCGACTATGTGGAAGGAATCGCCCGGGTTTTTGAGGCCCGCAACTACCTGGTCATCATAACCGCCATGGCCACCAGCGCCATGGCTTATTGGAAGGGTTGGCCCTATGCCGTGGCAGCCGCCCTTTTGGCCATATTTTTCTCCCTGCGCTTTATGCGCGGTTCGAGCATAGAAGACATTGCAGTGGTTGAATCCGGCCAACTCCATTTTGACGGCAGTATTCTCAAAGTGAACGACGTGATCATGATGAATGTGGGGCTTCCCCAAACTAGGGAAAAGATATTGAGGGAAGGCATCGGACTGATTATAAAGCCGAAGGATGATGATGCGCGATTGACCCTGGATTCTCCGGGTCAGCGCATGGCCATCATCCACGACCTGGTTTCCATATTGGGCAGCAAGGTTGACATTGGGGAGAAGGAACTTAAGCCCCTGGCCCGAAAAAACATCGACAAGGGTTACCTGGGCCTTTTTATGCTGGCCAACGAACCGGATCTGGAAGTCATGAAACGGGTTATACAAAAGGTGCCGGTCCTGGAATCGGCCCGGGGGACCACTTTGAAAACCTTCTATGGCAGGAAGGCGGCGGATTGATGGATACGGGATTGAAAGACATCATTTTGGCTATTATTACCCGTGAACACGACCGGGTGGACGGCGGGGCCTGCCCCCTGTTTGTCGCTGCCAGCCAGGAGGAGCAGCAAAAGTTGAGCTTGCTATTAGCCCGTATTTTAGCAGGAACGGTGCATGATCTGGAAAACGGGGTTTATATTATAACCCGCCATTAAAATCTGGCGGTGCGGGAGGTAGTCATGAAGATTATCTATCATTGTTTTGGCGGCTCTCATTCATCGATCTTGGCGGCAGCCCTGCATTTGGGACTTATAGAGAAAAACCGCCTGCCGTCTATGGACGAGATGCTTGCTTTACCCTATTTTGACAAGACCAGTAAAAAGGATTTCGGCTCCATACGTTTTATGGGAATCGATGAATATAAAAATGAAGTCTATGTCCTGGGCAAAAAAAACGTAGGGCGTCGCTACGATAATATGCTTAAGGGGGTCGCCGAACTCCTGGGTAAAAAGGATGAAGTCATATTCGTAGACTGTATGCCCCGGGTAAATCTGGGTATGAAGCTGGGTGGTTTCACTTCACGGCGGATGGGATGGGTTTCACTGGGAAGGCCGGTTTTAGGAAGGAGTACCCGCAAGGCTTTTTTGGATTTGGTCAACCTGGTTGAGATTACCAGGCTGAAGACCATGAACACCATGCAGGTGGCAACATGAAGATAATATTTTTAGGAACCAGCGGGGTGCATCATCCGCTTATCGCTGCTAATATATTTCTGGGCCGCTTGCACAAATCCGATTTTAGATTTGCGCGAGGATTCTGCGACACTTATCATGATGAAAGCGGCTACCCCATATTTATCGATAAGGACCAGGACGGCAATGAGGTTTATACCCTGGGAGTGGGACCGGAAACAGAAGTAGGCTATAAAAGTATTAAGAACCTGGCGGACCTGGTTGGATACCCGGAAAAAGAATTAAATATAAAAACCATTTCCATACCGGGAGAACGTCTGGTGTATTATGCCGGCAAGATTCCCAAGCTCATAGGCGGCCGGTATATAAACCAATACCTTTCCAATTACCTTATTGGCAAAGAGTTTTCACACATTAAAGAGGAAGTTGACGAGCTCCGCCATGATTTAGTTCAATAGTACAACGTTCCGTATATTGTGTGCATAAGGTGGAGCAGATTTTTTTGAAGTACAAGGTGTCCGGAATGAGTAATACTGGACGTATTGCGATTGACGACAACGCAGTAATTCGGAAAAACCTGCCCAGATTATGTGCACAATATACGGAACGTTGTACTAAATATTCCTACCATTTATTGTCGGGTTCTGCTTGCCTGTCTTGCATGCAGGACTTTTTTGTTAGATAATTTTCTAAGATTTTAAACCCGGGAGGAAAAGAATGGCTGGGCATATAGTGGGAGTGGCAGCCGGCAGTATAGCCGAAGAAGTGGGCATTACGAGCGGGGATGTATTACAGAGTATAGACGGGCACCCGATCATGGATCTGCTCGATTATCAATACTACAGCCAGGATGAAAATATTAACCTGAAAGTAATAAAACCCGATGGTGAACAATGGCTGATCGAAATAGAGAAGGATGAAGGTGAAGACCTGGGAATTATCTTTGCAGGGGCCATTTTTGACCGTATGAAGAGATGCCGCAACCGCTGCGTGTTTTGCTTTGTGGATCAGCTGCCCGGGAAGATGCGCAAATCCCTTTATGTCAAAGATGACGACTATCGCTATTCATTTATGCAGGGCAATTTTATAACTCTGACCAACTTGAAAAAGGAGGATTGGGAGAAACTTACCAAGCTTCATTTGAGTCCCCTTTATGTCTCAGTGCACTGTCTGAATCCCGAATTAAGGGCTCATATGTTAAACAATCCACAGGCCGCAGACATCCAGCTTCAACTGCAGCGGCTTTATGATGCCGGCATAGAGGTGCATACCCAGGTGGTGCTCTGTCCGGGACTGAATGATGGGGAAGTGCTGCAGGAAACCATAGAAGGGCTGGCCGCTTTTTACCCGTCGGTACGCTCGGTAGGGATCGTGCCGGTCGGCCTTACCGGGCACCGGGACCAGCTTGCCGCGCTTCAGCCGGTTGGCGAAGCTCAGGCCGGGGAACTGATAGGTGTAGTTGACGCCTATCAAAAAAGGTTTCGCAGCCAGTATGATACTGGATTTGTCTATCTGGCTGACGAGTTCTATATAAAAGCCGGTCGGGATATACCGCCGGCCGCCTATTATGACGAATACCAGCAGATAGAAAACGGCATTGGCCTGGCCCGGCAGTTACTTGACGAATTTGATGGTATAAAGCAGTTTTTACCTGCTGAAGCACCCTCGGGGGAATATGTTCTGGTCACTAGCCAAGCGGCCGCTCCCGTTCTTAATGTGGTTCTCGAACGGCTTCTGAAGGTGGCAGGGCTTAAACTGGAGCTTTTAACAGTACCCAACTATTACTTTGGAGGGATGGTTAACGTTGCCGGTCTGATAACCGGCAGTGATATAATTAAAGCCCTGGGTGATAAACACCGAGGCAAACAGGTCATACTTCCGGGGGTCATGCTGAAAGACAGCAGTGATCGGTTTTTGGATAATTTGACGGTAGGGCAGATTGAAAAACAGAGAGGTGTTATGATTAAGGTAGTTGACAGTATAACTCAAGCTATTGAATATATGTGCGGGATGTCTTTAACAAACCCGAGTGATGATTAGGGAGGAAACGAAATGGCCAAACCGGTAGTAGCCATTGTAGGAAGGCCCAATGTGGGAAAATCAACGCTTTTCAACCGCCTGGTAGGGGCTCGCAAGGCTATTGTGGAGGATATACCAGGTGTAACCAGAGACAGGTTATATGATTCATCCGATTGGGAAGGCCGGGAGTTCATTCTGATTGACACCGGCGGGATCCGTTTTGATCAGGGTGACATTTTCAGCAAGGAAATCAGAATGCAGGCTCATCTGGCTATCGAAGAAGCGGATGTAATTATCATGGTGGTGGACGGCAAACAGGGAAGCACCGGAGAAGATGAAGCGGTGGCCGATCTCCTGCGTCGTTCTGACAAGCCGGTTATCCTGGCCGTCAATAAAATAGAAAATTTCAGGGAAAAGGATTACTTTGACTTCTACCGGCTGGGGCTGGGCGAACCCATTCCCATATCTGCCATGCACGGGATGAACACTGATGAACTCATGGATGCCATGCTGGCCAAATTCCCACCAGAAGCGGCTGCCCTTGAAGACGAGGACGCTATAAAAATAGCCATTGTCGGTAGACCCAATGTGGGCAAATCATCACTGGTCAATTCCTTTTTAGGTGAAGCCCGGGTAATAGTCAGCGATATTCCTGGAACCACCCGGGACGCCATCGATACACCCTTTGAGTTTCAAGGCCGCAAATATATCCTCATCGACACGGCCGGAATGCGCAAGAAGTCCAAAATCAAGGAAGCCACTGAAAGATACAGCGTCATCCGGGCTTTGAAGAGCGTTGAACGGGCGGATGTGGTACTTATTATGCTGGACGCCCAGGAGGGAGTTCTGGATCAGGACAAAAAGATAGCCGGATATGTTCACGAGCAAGGCAAAGCCAATATAATAGTGGTCAACAAATGGGATCTGGTAGAAAAAAATCAATATACCATGAACCAGTATGACAAGAGCATCAGAGACGAATTTAAGTTTTTAGCGTATTCTCCCATAATGTATGTTTCGGCTTTAACCAGAAAGAGGATATTCAAGGTCCTTGACCTGGTGGATTTTGTGGCCGAACAACATAACCGGCGCATAAACACCTCGGATTTAAACCAGGTAGTCAACGAAGCTCAAATGCTCAATCCCCTGCCCGGTGGGGGAGGCAAAAAGGTAAAAATTAAATATGCTGCCCAGGTAAAAACAGCGCCCCCGACCTTTGCCTTTTTCAGCAACCATCCCGACCTGGTCCATTTTTCTTACCTGCGCTATTTGGAAAATACCCTGCGGACCAATTTTGGCTTTGAAGGCAGTCCGATAAGGCTTTTGGTGCGTCAGAACACTGCTAAAGAATGATCATTTAAGATCTGGGAGAGGCTTTTGGGGAATTTGGTGCAAAGGTGTGTACAAAGCTGCACAAAACCAGTACAATGGATGAGTCAATAAGAATCCTCTAATACGCATCTATGGAGGGATGGCCTTTGAAACTGGCTGGAGCTGTTATCCTGTGCTATCTGATAGGTTCAATACCTTTTTCCTACATATTCACCCGCCTGTTTACCAAACAAGATATTAGAAAAAAGGGCAGCGGCAACGTTGGAGCCACCAACGTGCTGCGGACTTCCGGGCCGTCTGTGGCTGTTCTGGCATTGCTGGGCGACCTGTGTAAAGGCGTAGCAGCCGGATTTATAGCCCTGCATTTTGGCACCTGGCCTTATATCGTATTCTGTTCTCTGGCAGTGGTGCTGGGACACTGCTATCCGGTAGCATTGAAGTTCAAAGGGGGAAAAGGAGTGGCCACGGCAGCCGGGGTAGTGCTGGTATTCACGCCCCTGGTACTGGGTATACTGGCATTGACATTCGTAGCAACTATTGTTATTAGTAAATATGTTTCCCTGGGGTCCATAACCGCAGCCCTCTTTTTACCGGTTATGATAATTGCCACCGGCAGGCCCTGGCCTTATCTGATCGCCGGATCTTTGATATGCCTGGTGGTCGTATACCGCCATCGAGAGAATATCCTGCGCCTCAGGCGGGGAACCGAATCGAAAATAAATCAAAGAGTTTAAAAGGATATTAAAAATGCAAAAAGTCTGTATTCTAGGGGCGGGCAGTTGGGGAACCGCCCAAGCTGTTCTTTTGAGTAAAAATACTCCCCGAGTCTGCCTGTGGGGACGAATGGAAGATAGTCTGGAAGACATGGAGAGGTTTAGGGAAAACCGGCGTTTCCTCCCCGGCATATCCCTTCCGGAAAATGTTGAGCTGTTGCTTGACCTGGAAGAAGCTCTAAAGGGTTCTGACCTGGTGGTTTGTGCCGTCCCATCGCAGGTGCTTCGCAGTATCCTCGTAAAGATCAAAGACATCCTGCCGCTAGACGCCTACCTGGTCAACACGGCCAAAGGAATTGAAATAGAAACCGGTATGCGCCTCAGCCAGGTTGCCCATGACGTTTTGGGGGACGATATACGCCGGCGCTTCGCGGTCTTGTCCGGACCCAGCCACGCTGAAGAAGTGGCTCGTGACATTCCCACCGCGGTAACTGTAGCCGCCTACTACCGGGAAACGGCCATTTATGTTCAGGACGCATTTATGGCCCCCATGTTCCGGGTGTATACCAATCCGGATGTGGCCGGGGTTGAACTGGGCGGAGCCTTAAAAAATATAATTGCCCTGGCGGCCGGAATAGTGGATGGCCTGGGTTACGGTGACAATACCAAAGCCGCCCTTTTGACCCGGGGACTGACTGAAATAACCCGAATGGGTGAAGCGATGGGAGGTAATCCCCGCACCTTTTCCGGGCTTTCCGGAATGGGGGATCTGGTGGTAACCTGTGGCAGCCGTCATTCGCGCAACCGTCTGGCGGGCGAACTGATCGGCAGGGGCCGCAGCCTTAAACAAGCCCTGTCAGAAGTGGGCATGGTTGTCGAAGGAGCCCCCACCACAAAAATAACCCACCGGTTGGCAGAGGAATTGAATGTAGAGATGCCGATAACGTCAGCCTGCTTCAGAACCCTGTATCTGGAACAATCCCCCCGTGAAGGATTGGAGATATTGATGTCCCGCCGCAAAAAACATGAGGTGGAGGAGATCGCGGAGAATCTACCGGGCTGGTAACGTGTTCTTGAAAGTAAGGAATTGGGACACTCCGTACCATGGGGACATACCTCTCTCGAAGGGGAGGTGTTTCCCCTTTCCTTAGCTGGAGGAATGTTCCCGTTCAGTCGTTGCTCAAGTAAACTGTTGCGATTAATTGCAGGATTGTAATTTAAGCAACGCCTGAAGTGTGGTAAAATCCACACTTTTTTTCTTTTCTGGTTATATTACCGAATATTGATAAATATATTTGTACTGTTATAACGGTGTTCTCATGTAAGGGTATCCATGGGCTTAAAGAAGGGTGCCTTTGTGGAAGTCTAGATCCGAGGGAGGGAAGATGAGTAGTGGAAGGAAACAATATCTTAAATGATATCGCCGTAAGAACTGGAGGCGATATTTACCTGGGTGTGGTAGGCCCGGTTCGGACGGGCAAGTCCACCTTCATCAAGCGCTTTATGGAATTGATGATTCTCCCTAATATCCAGGACATATATGACCGGGAGCGCGCTAAAGACGAGCTTCCGCAAAGTGGAGCCGGGAAAACCATCACGACCACGGAGCCCAAGTTCGTACCCAATGAGGCCATCCAAATCACCACCCAAAACGGTCTTTCCTTGAAAGTAAGACTGGTGGACTGTGTCGGTTATGCGGTTGGCGGTGCCCTGGGCTATGAAGAAGATGAAGAACCTCGCATGGTAAAGACTCCCTGGTTTGACTATGAGGTACCTTTTGAAGAAGCCGCTGAAATAGGGACCAGGAAAGTTATTACCGACCATGCTACCATCGGTATTGTTGTAACTACCGACGGCAGCATCAGTGACATTCCGCGGGCCAGCTATGAGGAGGCTGAAGCCCGGGTTGTGAACGAACTGCAGGAATTGAATAAGCCTTTTATAATCCTGCTGAATTCAACCGTACCCTTTGACAAAGATACCATGACCCTGGCTGATGAACTGGTAGAAAAATATGGAGTGAGCGTAGTGCCGGTTGATGTGGCCCGCATGTCCACCGAGCAGATCTACAACATACTTGAAGAAGTCCTGTATGAATTCCCGGTTCAGGAAGTTAATATAAAGCTGCCGCGCTGGGTTGACGAACTGGATGAGGATTTCTGGCTGCGGGAAGACCTGGAGTTGGCGGTTCGGGAAATATTGAACGGCATCCGCAAGGTCAGGGATATTGATAAGGCGGTCGAAAAACTATCCGAGGTCGAAAACATAAGTTACGTCAGCCTGGAAGAGATGGATCTGGGAACCGGTACAGCGGCAGTCGATGTGACGGTGCCAGAAGAACTCTTCTACCGCTCGCTGAGCGATGTGAGCGGATTCGAAGTTCAAGGCACCCACGATGTTATGCGGCTTATGAAGGATTTCAGCGGCGCCAAGCGGGAGTTTGACAAGGTGGCTTCAGCCCTCGAAGAAGTCAAGAACTCCGGTTACGGAGTGGTTACTCCGCGCCTGGAAGAAATGCTCCTGGAAGAGCCCGAACTCATTCGCCAGGGAAGCCGGTTCGGGGTAAAATTAAAAGCCAAAGCGCCTTCTCTGCACATAATTAAAGCTGATATAACTACAGAAATAACCCCGATAATAGGAACTGAAAAACAGTGCGAAGAGCTGGTTCGCTATATGCTGGACGAATTCGAAGAAGATCCGACCAAGATCTGGGAATCCAATATATTTGGAAAATCACTGCATGATCTGGTAAGAGAGGGAATTCAGAACAAGATACACCGCATGCCGGAAAACGCCCAGATTAAACTCCAAGATACCCTTCAGCGTATTGTCAACGAAGGCAGCGGCGGTCTTATCTGCATAATAATCTAAGGTATGGGGACACACCTCCCCGTCGGGAGAGGTATGTCCCCCTAAATTCGTTACTATCACGTTGTAGGGAGTTAAACTATATTAATGCCATTAATGCCGGCCCGATAAGGGCCGGTTAATTATTTTCTGGGGGTAATACGATATCCATAAGTAGATTGCCGGGCGGATCAATCCATTGCGACTGAATAGGCCTAATGCTATAATGTCCGTATGTCGCGCAAGAACATCCGGTCCAGCTGTTGGAGCCGGAGAATAACGGTCAGTTGTGATGAATTGTCAACCATCTGCGTAATCTGCCCGGGGTTGTCAAAATAGAAATAACAGGTCGAAGTTGAGGCAGGAGGTAAAACCATGGTAAGAGTTGGACTACTGGGCTGTGGGACCGTAGGAGCCGGGGTCGTGAAACTTCTGGAGCAAAACCACGAATTGATATCCCGCCGGTCGGGCTGCCCAATCGTATTAAAAAAGGTCCTGGAACGCGATGCGGCCAGGTGTCTGGCCCTGGGGCTGCCTCTTAACATGGTGGCCGGCAGTCTGGACGAAATAGTGAATGATCCGGAAATAGATATAATTGTTGAATTGATAGGTGGAGAAGAACCCGCCTTTTCCTTCATTACTACCGGCATGCAAAAGGGCAAGCATGTAGTAACCGCCAACAAGGACCTCATTGCGGTACGGGGAAAAGAGCTCTTTGAAATAGCCAGCGAGAATAACGTGGATTTTTATTTTGAAGCGAGTGTGGCCGGGGGCATTCCGGTGATATACGCGCTTAAACAGGCCCTGGCGGCCAATAACATAAAAGCGGTGGTGGGCATATTAAACGGCACCACCAATTACATTTTGACCAAAATGAGCCAGGAAGGTCAGGATTTTCAGGAAGTGCTGGCCCAGGCTCAGGAGCTGGGTTATGCCGAATCAGACCCTACGGCTGATGTGGAAGGCCTGGATGCGGCTCGAAAGATCGCCATCCTTTCATCAATCGCATTCAACAGCCGGATAACCTTAAAAGATGTGTATGTTGAAGGCATCACCGGGATTACCGCTTCGGACATAGAATACGCCCGCGAGCTGGGATACAGTGTTAAACTGCTGGCCATCGCCACCGAAGCGGACGGGCAGGTGCAGGCCCGGGTTCACCCGGCATTCATACCCAAAAACCATCCGCTGGCTGCGGTAAATGACGTCTACAACGCCGTTTTTATTCAAGGAGATGCGGTGGGGGATATAATGCTTTACGGGCGGGGAGCCGGGCAGATGCCCACCGCCAGTGCCGTAGTTGGCGATATAATTGAAATCAGCCGCAATCTTTCGCAGAACTATGTGACCAGGCTGGGCTGCACCTGCTACGAAGACAAGAAAATACTAAATATTGGACAATTGTCATCGCAGTTTTATATACGCTTGCAGGTAAATGACCGGCCTGGAGTTCTGGCCGGGATCGCCGGCGTGTTCGGCAACAACAACGTAAGTATAGCTGCCGTGGTGCAAAAGACCAGCCAGGACGATCAGGCTGAATTGATAATGATTACCCACCGGGTTCTGGAAAGCGATTTGCAGGATGCCCTGACTGTCTTGCGCGGCATGAGTATTGTCGGTAAGATCGGCAGTGTAATCCGGGTGGAAGAGTTTGTCCGCTAAAGATGGAGCCGCCGGGGAGGGCAGAAAGTTAAAGGTCCGGGTTCCGGCCAGCAGCGCCAACCTGGGACCGGGTTTTGACACCCTGGGCCTGGCTTTGAATCTATATTTGGATGTCACTATAGAAGAGTCCCCCGGCCGGCCATCGGTGCTGGTCTTTGGAGAAGGGCGGGACTACCTGCAGGAAAATCCTGACCAGAACCTCATGCTAAAGGCCCTGCGCCTGTTTTATGAGAGGCTTCATCAGCCATTTCCTGATCTCAGCATACAGATGAACAGCCAGATACCAGTGGCCCGCGGATTGGGCAGCAGCGCCGCTGCGGTTGTAGCTGGATTGTGCACGGCTATTGCCTTGAACCAACAAGTCGTAGCTCTCGATCAAGTTCTGGAGATGGCGCTGGAGATGGAAGGGCATGCCGACAATGTAGTGCCCGCATTGATGGGCGGCTTGAATTGTGTCATGATATATCAGGGCAAGGTTTACCACCAGCCGGTAGCCCTGCCTGACGATCTGAGTATAGTTGTGGCAGTGCCGGATTTTACCCTGTCAACCGAAAAAGCTCGCGGAGTCCTGCCGGAAACCGTTTCCCTCAAGGATACGGTAAGCAACTTGCAGCGGGCCTGTTTCCTTTTGGCCGGGTTGTATAACCGTAATACTCTGCACATGGAGAAGGCTATGGATGATATGATATACCAGCCATTGCGCAAACAATTGATTCCCGGATTTGACCGGGTAATGCAAGGAGCCCGGCAATCCGGGGCTCTGGGAGCGGCCTTAAGTGGAGCCGGGCCATCGGTGCTGGCTTTTTGCCGTCAGGAAGGAGAACTGGTGGGGCGGGCCATGCAGGATGGCTTCAGCTCTGCCGGCGTCAAATCTCGAATTTACCACCTGCATCCCGATTATAAGGGGGTTCAGGTGCATATTGAAGGATAGAATATTTTGACAAGCTTTTGGGGAGTGACTTAAGTGGCATTATTAGTTGCAAAATTCGGCGGAAGTTCAGTCGCGTCTCTGGATAGAATAATCCGTATTGCCCGGCGGGTCAAACACATGAAGGAACTGGGCAACCAGATGGTGATTGTGGTTTCGGCCATGGGGGATACCACCGATGAGCTGATTGAACTGGCCGCCAAGATCGGTGAGGGGCTTTCCTCCCGGGAAATGGACATGCTGCTGGCCACCGGTGAACAGCAGTCGGCCGCTTTGACCGCCCTGACCTTGCAGAGCATGGGTTGTCAGGCCATATCTCTGACCGGGTGGCAGGCCGGCATCAAGAGCGACGCCAGCCATAGCAAGGCCAGGATATCGGGCATAAGCAATGAACGCATAATAAAAGAGCTAGATGTTGGCAAGGTAGTCGTGATAGCAGGATTCCAGGGGCTTTCTCCCGACGGGGATATCACCACTCTGGGAAGGGGCGGATCGGACACCACCGCCGTGGCCCTGGCGGCCAGCATCAAGGCCGAGCGTTGCCTGATTTTTACCGATGTTGATGGGGTTTTTACAGCCGATCCGCGCATTGTGCCGGAGGCCGCCAAACTTAATAAAATATCATATGAAGAAATGCTGGAGCTGGCCAGTTTGGGAGCGGTGGTCTTGCAGCCCCGGGCCGCCGAATTCGCCATGCTCTATAACGTGGATGTCGAAGTATTAAGCAGCTTCAATGACAACCCGGGAACCATAGTGACGGAGGTAGCAAAAATGGAGAAACAGAGAATCGTCAGCGGAGTAGCGCATGACCGGCAGGTGGCGCGTTTTGCCCTTTTTGACGTGCCGGATAAGCCGGGTATAGCCAAAACCCTTTTCAAAGCCCTGGCCAGTGAAAGGATCAACGTGGACATGGTGATCCAGAGTGCTATGCGTGATGAACGCAACGACATTGCCTTTACTATAGACCGTAACGACCTTGCCAAAGCCATTCCGGTAGTTGCCGAAGTAATCAAACAGATCGGCTCTTCAGGCATGTCGTATAGCAGCAATGTCGCCAAGGTTTCCATTGTCGGAGCAGGCATGCAGAGCAACCCCGGGGTGGCGGCATCCATGTTTGAGGCTCTGGCCAATGAGAAGATAAACATTCATATGATAAGTACGTCGGAAATACGAGTGTCTTGTATTATTGATGAAGAGCAGGTGGACGCCGCAGTCAAAGCTCTTCATAAAATGTATGAATTGGATAAAATCAGCTAGATTCGCAATAAGGACTGCACAGGGACAGCAAAGAGCTCACCATCGCGAGCTCTTTTGAGCATCTATCTCGTAGTCTATTAAATGGTTTTATATGTCTTTATAGATGATCGTACCCACCGCTTCTCCCTCGAGGGCTTTGGTGATATTGCCTGGCTTGAGGCCGTTGATTATCACAATCTCCGTGACATTACTGGAACGCAGGATCATGTCCAGAACCGCTCTTTCCACTATGATATCGTCCAGGTTCATGGCAATCAGTTCAGAAGCGCCGATGCGGGGAATAAATTCGGGATCCTTGACCACTTTGGGGTTTTCCTTGTAGAGTCCATCTTCATCTTTGATAAAGATGCAGCGTTTGGCACCGATCACCTCTGCCAAAAGGAAGGCCCCCATGTCGGTGCGGTTGGGAGGGATGCGCCCGCCTTCGGGAAGCTGCTCCCAGTATCCGTAGGGGGGCATACCGTGAATAACCGGAATGCATCCCTGGGCATAATAGGCTGCCAGTTTAGGAATATCATCGTGGCCTACTTTGATCCCGCCATGAGGCATAAGCACCGTGGCGATCATCAAGGCGTTCTGTTCGGAAACACTCTGGCCGAGTTTGGACAGTATCCCGGTGGGCATCCCCAGCTCCATTGCTATGGCGTATACGTGTCGGGAGCGGGTTCCCCCTCCGGTAGACAGGATCATCTTGTGCCGCGTTTTGTTTTGCACGATTTCATCCAGTACCGGGAGCAGAGCCCGGGCTCCATAATCGCTGATGCTCTGCCCTCCGATTTTAATGACATTTACATCGGGCAGGGCTCTAAAACTAGGTCCGTATTCCAGACCTTCAAGAAAGGTCTTACCTACCAGAGATTCTCCCATCAGTTTGCTTTTAACGTGTAAACGCTTGCTGTCGCGTTCGCGTATCAATGGCATTAAGCCCTACCGCCTTCCCGCCTAATCATCTTCCTCAATATCTTCGTCATCCTTGCCGGCCTCCAGATATACCACCTGGGCCCCAATAACCTCGGCAATCTGTGTGATCTCGCCTTTTCTAATGTGTTTGGCCTTCAAACGTAGATCGGTTCCAGCCGTGGCAACGATGGCATAACGCGGCTTTTTCTCTCCCTGTTCTACTTTACGCCTTTCTCTAACAAAAATAGTTGCCTTCACTATAGTCACCTCCCTTTGCTTTTTCATACGTCCCATCTAAATTATAACCCAATATAAGGTAGATTGGATTATAAATAGTCGGTAACTGTCGAAGTAATGTGGAAAAAGCGGGTGCGAACGGTCAGCAAGCTTGGGCATTATTCAAATAGTGGAAAATCTTCAGGATTGGAATACTGGTTATTTCCCGAGGTATTGTGCAAGTATTTACGCCCGTCCTGTTCCTTGACCTCGACGTTGGCCAGTTGACCGGTTTCCGCCATGCGCAGGGCGGTGGCATAGTCGTAAACCTGGCCGTTGCTCATCATGAAATGAGTGACCACACCCTTTTTATCCTTTTTGACCGCTTCAATAATAGAACTTTCCCGCATAGTAGTCCTCCTTTAATTGATAGTCTGGATGATGGGAACGTTTTTAACAGCATGCGAGTATAATAAATAACTCTTGGCATAGGGAACGAATTTAGCTGCTTCCAAGGGAGGTAAAAACTATGGACTTCTTCTATTTTATTAAAGACAAATACCGCAGGCTTCACCACCATAATCCGGTGATCGGCTGGGCAATTACCGTGGCATCATTGATAGTGGCTTTTGTTGTGATACTGGCTCTGGCTCCTTTGATACTGGAATTTATAGCCATCCTGATCCTGATTATGCTGGTGATTGCCGCCCTGTACTGGGTGGCAACCAAAACCGGATTTATCGAAGAATAGGGGGTTGCATTTTTATTCATACAGATTTTTCGGCACATTGTACAGATCGTTGGCGGTCATGGTATGAGGATTGTAGTAGAGGTGTTTAGAGCCGTCCTCAAGTTGTCTAACCTCTACATTCTTTACCTGGCCCGATTCCACCATGTCGATAACTTGTGAGTAGCTGTATACCTGGCCGTTGCTCATCCTATAACGGCTTAAACGATCCTGCCCGTTTTGAAGTACTTCAATGATAAACAGAGGCTCCATATCCATAGCTCCTTTCAGCATCAGTTCATTAAAAGTATTCCACGCAAATATAAAAAGCATCCTCATTTCGAAGATGCTCAGAACGACCACAAAAGCGAATAATAGCTCCATGCCATCCAGGCACCGCTGAACTAGCCCGTCCGTGGGCGTCGGCTGCGTTATAAAAAATGCCCGTTCAATCAACGTACATTTGTACGCCTCAATCACGGGCCTGTTTTATGCCTTGCTCATCCTATTTATTTTCGAGCGAAGTGAGTGAAATCGTGGTGCTGGAAAATGCTTCGCTTCCATCGCTTGCTTTGAGGGCTTTTCAATAGTGATATTACTCGCTTTCCGGACTCGTGATTACCGACTCTATTTCATAATTCTTAGTTTTAAGCTCTTCAACCACCGGGGCATAATCAAGTTCTTCAATGCGCAGCTGGATCTTGTACTTGTCCAGTGCCGGCTCGTAATACATTACCGTATTAATGATGTTTATTCCCCGGGCAGCCATGATTCCGGTTATCTCGGCCAGGCCTCCCGGCCCGTCGGCAATCAGGGCATCGATGCGGGTATGGGGACGCTTAACCCCCAGGATATCAATAAGGGCCCGAAACAGATCAGTCTCGGTTATTATGCCCACCAGCCGGTCGTCATCCACTACCGGCAAACCGCTTACCTGCTGGGCCAGCATCAATTTGGCGGCCGCCTCGATATAGTCATCAGGGCCGACCGTATGCAGTTCCTTTTCGGGCGAAAAGATATCTTTGACCCTGGTCTTGGCCAGCAGGTAATTCAGCTCAAAAATACTCAAACTGGTGGCCTGCGAAGGTGCGGCCTTATTTAGATCGCTCAAGGTGATAATCCCCACCAGGCGTTCTTTCTCCATAACCGGAAGCCGGCGGATGTTCTTTTCCTTCATAAGCCGGAAAGCTTCGTTTATGCTGCCGTCCAGGGCAATAGTCACGACGTTCTTTGACATGCGATCCTTTACTTTCAAATCGTTACACCTCCGTTAACCTCCCAGGTAGGCCTTTTTAACGTCCTCACTGTTTATCAACTGCTCGGGCAGCCCGGACAGCACGATCTGGCCGGTTTCCATCACGTATGCCTGGTGGGCGATGGAAAGAGCCAGGCGGGCGTTTTGCTCCACCAGAAGGATGGTAGTGCCCTGGCTGTTAATTTCCTGGATTATATCAAAAATATCCTTGACCAGAAGGGGAGCCAAACCCATGGACGGCTCATCCATTATCAGAAGTTGGGGACGGGACATCAAGGCGCGGCCGATGGCCAGCATCTGCTGTTCTCCGCCGGAGAGGGTTCCTGCCATCTGACGGATTCTTTCGCGCAGGCGGGGCAGGCGGTCAAAAACGTTGTCAATATCCTGGGCGACAGTCTTTTTATCTTTGCGCAGGTAGGCGCCCATCTCCAGGTTCTCAATGACCGTCATCTCCGGAAACACCCGGCGTCCTTCCGGCACCTGGGAAATGCCCAGACCTACTATTTTATCAGGCCTGAGGCGCGATATTTCCTGCCCCTTGAATAATATTGACCCGCTGCGCGGACGGAGCAGCCCGGAGATGGTTTTAAGGGTGGTGGTTTTACCGGCCCCGTTGGCGCCGATAACGGTGGCGATAGAACCCTCGTCTACCTCCATGGATACTCCTTTTAAAGCATGTATTACGCCATAAAAAACATCTATTTCCTTTATTTGAAGCATAGCAAAAATAAACCCCCATAAATGGTAATAAAAAGAGCAACCTTTTTTCCCGAATTCTTTTATATATTCGCAAAGCAACTGCCATTTCCCTTCCTCGCACAAAACTGCCGTAAATTTAGCTATGCACCCAGCGGGGGTATTTCTATAGCCTTACAAATGCGGCTATTTGTAGAAAAATTATTTGCAGGAATTTGGGCAAACCGTGCGGAATACTTAATCCGGCAGATTATGTATGAAGGAGGCGAAAACTGTCTAGCCCATTGAAGAACAGGAGGTTATGTCGAGAATGAAAAAATACCGGCTTTTAGCGATTGTGTTGTGTTTGACAATACTAGCCGCCCTGGTTCCCGGATGCAGCAAGAGCAATACCGGCGGTACTACCAGCGATACTATTAAATTGGGATTCCTGGGAGCCAAAACTGGAGATGTAGCCAATTACGGCATTCCAGCCGAAAAAGGAATGAAAATGGCTATTGATGAGTTGAATGCCAAAGGCGGCATTCTGGGCAAAAAAGTTGAAGGGATCTATGAAGACAATAAGGGTGATAATCGTGAAATTGCCAATATTGCGACCAAGTATGCAACGGTCGATAAGGTTGTAGCTATGGTAGGGGATCCCTGCACCGGTTTGACCAAAATTGCGGCTGATATAGCTCAGAAAAATCAGGTAGTGTTGCTCTCCGGCGGAGCTACCAGTCCCGGTGTAGTTGAAATAGGAGATTTTATTTTCCGAAATACCCTGGTCGATAAATATGCAGCCCCATCGGTTGTGGACTGGATGATAAACACCAAGGGCTGGAAGAACATAGCTATAATTACTTCTCTGAACAACGGCTACAGCACGGCATTGACTCCCGTTTTCAAGGCCGCCATTCAGGCCAAGGGTGGAAATATAATTCTTGAAGACAGCATCAATGATAAGGAAACTGATTTTACGGCCCAGGTGACCAAGCTCAAACAAGCTAAACCCGATGTGCTAGTCTTTACTGGTTATTATACTGAAGCTGCTTTAATAATGAATGAAGCACAGAAACAGGGATTAGACATCAACATGGTCGGAGGAGACGGCCTTTATGGTCAGGATCTCATGAAACTGGGTGGCAAAGCGGTTGAAGAAAAGGTTATATACTATGCCGGATTCACTGCTGATCAACCTGGTGCTGAAACTGAAGCTTTTGTTAAGAATTACCGTGCCAAGTACAACGAGGATCCGGATATGTTTTCGGCTCAGTACTATGATGCGGTTATGATTTTGGCATATGTTATGGAAAAGACCCAGAGTACGGATCCCAAGGTATTTAAAGCTGAACTTGCCAAATTAAAAGACTATCCCGGCGTATCAGGTAAAACAACCTTTGGAGCTGATCGGGAACCGATAAAGAACCCGGTATGTCTTTTGACCGTAAAAGGCGGCAAATTCAATGCCTTATTGACCAAGATCCCGGCTGCCATATGATTTTAATTGATATTAACGGCCTGCCCCTGAGGCAGGCCGTTAATATGTACAATATGGCTTTTAATTACCAACAAAATACCGTCAAAACATGATTATCAAACCTGAACATGAATAGGGAAGTGGCTTATGTTCTGGCAGCAGTTGCTAAACGGAATCACCCTGGGTAGCACCTATGCACTCATAGCATTGGGTTATACCATGGTGTATGGAATAATTCAATTAATAAACTTTGCCCATGGCGAAATATACATGCTGGGGGCCTTTACCGGGCTTTTCCTGGTAACCGTAGCCGGCGTGAATATCGGAGTTGCTCTTTTGGGTGCCATGGCTCTGTGCATGCTGGCGGGAATGTTGGTTGAGCGCACCGCCTACCGCCCTTTAAGAGGCAAATCATCCCGGCTTTCACCATTAATAAGCGCCCTGGGGGTTTCTATATTTCTCTCCAACTTGATGGTTTTAATCGTAGGGGTAAATACCCGCCGTTATCCGCCTGAATATTCCCTGGGTTCTTTTCAAATAGGCGGGGTACAAATATCCTCAATGCAGCTCATTATACTGGTTGTTTCAGCCCTGTTTATGATCGGGCTGCAGTACCTGACCCATAAAACAAAGGTAGGTAAAGCTATGCGGGCCTGCTCTCAGGACCTGGAAGCAGCGTCCCTTATGGGTATACATGTCAATCGTATAATATCTTTTACCTTTGCCATCGGATCTGCTCTGGCTGCCGCCGGAGGAGTCATGGTGGGGCTCTATTATAACGCGGTATGGCCCTATATGGGGACCATGGCTGGATTAAAAGCCTTTGCCGCCGCAGTTTTAGGTGGTATAGGCTCCATCCCCGGAGCCATGCTGGGGGGGATTACCCTGGGGGTTTTGGAAATAATGGGGGTGGCCTATATTTCATCATCTTTCAAGGACGCCATTGCTTTTGGAATATTGATTCTGGTTCTAATAGTGCGGCCGCAGGGAATCCTGGGGCGTAAGCTCAGTAAAAAAGTGTAGGTGACTTTTATTGGACCAATTAATCAACCAGTGGATTGACCCTTATTACATGCGAATTATCATCCTGGTAGGGATTAATATAATTATGGCTCTCGGACTAAATATTACAACTGGTGTAACCGGACAATTGTCTATGGGTCATGCCGGTTTTATGAGCCTGGGTGCTTATGCATCAGCTATCCTGACTGTAAAACTGGGGGCGCCCTTCTGGCTGGCTATTTTAGCCGGGGCACTGGTGGCAGCTGCTTTCGGATTCCTCATCGGTCTGCCTGCCCTGCGTTTGGAGGGTGACTACCTGGCTATTGTTACCATCGGTTTTGCTGAAATAGTGAGGGTTTTCTTCCTGAACTTCGAACCGGGTGGGAAGGCGGTTGGCTTATCCGGCATCCCGAAGGAAACGGGGTTTACCCTGGTGTTTGTCATTACCGTGGTGGTGATATTATTGACGGCTTGGCTGCTAAATTCGCGCCTCGGCAAGGCCTTCTATGCTCTTCGGGAAAATGAAATAGCAGCATCCGCCTGCGGAATAAACACCACCAGCTTAAAAGTATGGTCTTTTGTTATAGGCGCTTTTTTAGGCGGTCTGGGTGGTGCCCTGTACAGCCACTACATGTATTTTATCAGCCCCCAGGACTTTGATTTTAGTCGTTCTATTGAGTTATTGAATATGGTTGTGTTAGGAGGACTGGGCAGTATACCAGGCACAATTCTAGGGGCTGGTATTCTCACTATTCTCCCGGAGATGCTGCGCGTAGTAGCCGAATATCGTATGCTTTTCTACGGGGCGCTACTGGTTATCCTGATGATATTCCGTCCCAATGGTCTGCTGGGTGATGTTCGCATCTATGATCTTAAAAAGCGCCTGGGTAAGAAAGAGGTGAATACATGCCGGTCCTGATGCTCGAAAAGGTCAGCCAGGAATTTGGAGGTCTACGGGCCCTGGATGGGGTTGATCTCAGTGTTGAAGAGAAAAGCATATACGGGATTATAGGCCCCAATGGAGCCGGAAAAACTACGCTTTTTAACCTGATAACCGGTATTTATCATCCCAGCGAAGGCAAGATCTCCTTTAGAGGCCGGAGACTGGACGGCCTGACCTCATACCGGGTGGCTCGTTTGGGAATAGGGCGCACCTTTCAAAACATTCGCCTGTTCAACCGCCTGTCGGTTGAAGATAATGTTAAGGTGGCCACCGGGTGGACCGAAGGCATTTTAGCACGCCTGTTCAGCCGCTCTGAGGCCAGCCATTCTGACCAAAAATCCTCCTATGAAGTTGATGATCTGCTCGGCATGATGGGCCTCTATGAAAAACGCCAGGAGTATGCGAACAGCCTTTCCTATGGCGAACAGCGGCGTCTGGAGATAGCCCGGGCCCTGGCCGGCAGACCATCCCTGCTCCTTTTGGATGAACCGGCGGCTGGCATGAACAGCACTGAAAAAGTTGAATTGATGGGTCTTATTCAACAGATGCGGGACGATATGCACTTAACCATCCTGCTGGTTGAACACGATATGCAGCTGGTTATGAATATCTGCGAGCAGATTGCGGTGCTCGACTATGGCCGCAAGATCGCGGAGGGCAGTCCTTACGAAGTGAAAAACAACCCTCTGGTCATCCAATCCTACCTGGGCGTTGAACAATGAAAGCCTTTCCCGTCTACCTGGCTATCTTCTTTGCCGTGCTCTGCATGTCCACCTCCTCGATAATGATCAGGTTCTGCAGCGCCCCGGCCCTCATCATAGCCCTCTACCGCCTCATCATGACTACCGGAATAGCCGGTTTGTGGGAAGGATTATCCCTCCCTGAAAAAGTTGCGGCCCTTTCCAAAAGGGACTTCATATTCATGTGCGTTTCCGGGCTTTTCCTGGCTCTTCATCTGGCCGCCTGGATAAGTTCTTTGAGCTACACCAGTATTTCAAGTTCGGTTCTTTTTACCAACCTGCAGGTCATCTTTGTTCTGGCCTTCTCACTGCTGCTGCTCCATGAAAAAGTAAACCGGGCGGTGACCGCCGGTATTGCCATCGCTATCGCCGGCTCCTGTCTGGTGGCTACCGGCGATCTGCAGCACGGGCGTTTTGCGGGAGATATGCTGGCCCTGGCCAGCGGGGCCTTCATAGCGGTATATTACATAACCGGCCGCTACATAAGGGCTCGGGTCGATACCATGACCTATACTTTCATAGTCAGCGGGGTTGCTTCCCTGGTCCTCTTGATCACAACCTTGGGTATGGAGTTGCCCCTCTCGGGATATCGAAATATCGATTGGGTGCTGTTCTTTTTAATGGCCCTGGGCCCGGGTATTGGCGGGCACGCGGTGTTCAACTGGGCTTTGAAATACGTCAAGGCTCCGCTGGTATCGGTGTCTATTCTGGGAGAATCGGTGGGAGCCAGCATCCTGGGCTACCTGATATTCAAAGAAGCCCTGCTCTGGTACCAACTATCCGGTGGAGCACTTATCCTTTTGGGCATCTACCTGGCGGTGAGCAATGAACCCAAAAATCAGACTGCTTCGGTTCAATGAATTTAATCCGGCTCCGGTCGAGATATAAATGCTAAAATTGCATTAAAATATTTTCTGGGGGTGCAGTGTGGCTACCAAGAGTTTTGAAGGCAACACCTTCATGGCCTATACGGACATAGCGGGATTTAGGAAAATGATGCGCAGCGGCAAGGCCTTGGAGGCCCTGGATGCATTTTATTCCGGGGGATATAAAATTTTAAAGAGACAGGCTTTTAAAAAGGTCAGGATTGATGGATTCTTTATTTCCGACTGCGGGGTGCTGTTTACCCGGAATTCCGGAGCATCCAAAGTAGACGAACTGCAGGCTTTGCTCATTGTAGTAAAAGAAATAAACCAGTTGATGGCGAGAAGCGGCTTCATGCTGATGACTTCGATAGCTTATGGTTTTTTCAAATACGAGGATCATATTGACCTGGAAATGATAAAGCAAAACGCCGTTGAAGGCGGAGCTTATGTCAAAACCTATGTAGATAATGAGGCCGATCTGCCCAAGATTCAGCCCGGCCAGTGCCGCATAATACGCGAGAGCCTGCCCGAAGAAGTGACCGCTGCCATTGCAGGCGGGAAGGGGACCGGTGAGATCTCCCTGACTAAAAAATACAAGTCGCGCAACCATTATTACTACTGGTGGATGGCTCCCGAAACAGAGGGTATTGTATCCGTGGAGAACATGTACAACAACCTTGAAGACGTCATGTACTGGGGCCTGATGGAAAAAATCAGGTTGAATCTCGGTTAGTACAACATTCCGTATATTCATGTACATAATTTGGGCATATTTTTCCGAATTACCAGTATTACTCACTCCTTGACGCCCACGGACGGGCTAATGCGGCGGTGCCAGGACGGCAAGGAGCCGCCGCCCGCCTTGTACTTCGAAAAGATCTGCTCCAACTTATATACACAATATACGGAACGTTGTACTACGTTACGTTGCTTTTAAAAAGCTTGCGATAAAAGTACCGAATGGACAGCAGAGGACTGTGCCAGAGCATCTTGGGGCCGGAATAGCGCATTACCTTCTTTATGGATTCGCGCATATCCTTTTTGTAGCAGTGCTTCTGGCACTTCGAGCACACCGGCTTGGAGTCCCCGTAAAAGCACTTTTCAATGCGCTGATGGGCATATTGGGATAGACTTGTACATTCGGCGCACAGCGCTCCGGGTTGGCTGCCATGCTTATCATGGCAATATATCTTTAACATGATATCCAATGTTTGGGCCTCAAGCTTCCTTGAGTAAGTCAAAAACCCACCTCCGCGAGTCTAATATCTTTTTCGTCATAAGAGCCCTTCTCCATCCCGGTTATCTCCCAGAGATCTTAAGCTTTCCCCGGAATGATTTTAATCTTTCCTATCAATTCTACTGAAATCCAACGTTATAGTCGATACGGGTGTGAAAAGTGGTATAATTTGCTGCAGATAATGTACTTTTAATAATTACTGGAGGATTTTCATCATGAGTGATAACAAGTTAAAATTATACCTGATTCGTGATACAGTGAACAACAATCTCATGATAGGTGTAGCTGCATCCGAGATAGAAATGGACATAAATTTGAGAAAAAACCAAATCTATAAAGATGAAGGCTTCTCAGTTAGGTTGGAATTTGAAGAAATAGCGATTCCGGGATATGAAATAAACGTTAATCCTATTGGGCCATCAGGCATAAAGGTTATTAATTAACAAGAGGAATTGATAAAAAAAGAAGCTCGTTTTCCCTGTTATTCCCTACTGAAACCTAACATATCGGAACTTCTTGACTATTAATCCGTTCTATTATAAAATATTCTTTGCGTCGGGGTGTAGCTCAGTTTGGTATGAGCGCTACGTTGGGGACGTAGAGGCCGCTGGTTCAAATCCAGTCACTCCGACCATTTATTATTTATATAGATATTGTGGGCCAAAATAAAAAGAAATGCCCTTTTAAAACGATAAAATAGACGCCCTACCTGTTTGCAGGTGAGGCGTCTGTTTTTTTGGTTAGCTTTCCGCAAAGATTGTTTCGAAGCGAATGATAATGCCGGCTAACCGTATTGAAAACTACAAAATCTGTCTATTAAACTAATAACGGCTAATTTCCTGTTATCCCCCCGTTGCTATATACGCACATTTGAACTACATTTTGTTTGCCATGATCCGGGTCGAGATTCGGTCCGATATAAATAAAATAATCGAGGGTTGAAGTAGTAACCATATACTGTTGGCCGCCTTCTCCAGCGGGAATCGGAACGATACTCTGGCAATTATTATACAGGCCGCTATCAGTGTAAAATTCAACCAGCTTTGTAATACTTAAATTACTGGTATACATGACCGTACCATCGCCGTCGTCCCATTCATCAACGTAGTGGATCAAAGCGTCGGAAACTAAGGGAAATATATTGGAATCAACGTTCGGGTTTTGAGGATTGGGATTATCGCCGTTATTCCCATTTCCGCCGGGAAGGGGTATGTTGCCGGCGGGTGGGGTATTCTGATTTGGTGCATTGTTGGGATTGGTGCTGCCGGGCGAGGATGTGGTGGTTTTACCGGCTGAACGCTCGTAAACCTGGGTGGCAATCGCAACCGCCATTTCCCTGGTGCAGGTTCCTTTGGGATCAAAATTACCGCCTGATCCTGAGATGTAACCGTGGCTGTTCATGTAAACCACCGGTTCAAGTGCGAAACTTGAAATCTCTGATGCATCGTTGAAAATTTTTACTATGGAAGGTTCGGAAGTGCTTTTTCCCATGGCCTTAATTGCGCAATAAAGCATCACAGCAACCTGTTCGCGGTTAGTTAATTCACCGGGCGAGAAAAGGCGCTTTTCTTTATCGGTCCCGGAAACGATACCGAGACTGTTGGCTTTAAATATTTCCGGGTTTTTAGTATCCGTAAATACACTCATATCCGAGTAACTGGCAGAACGACCGGTGCTTTTTTCATACAGTTTTACTGCCAGCTCGGCAAATTCCTCGCGGCTTATGGGAGCATTCATGTTGGATTTTATTTTCTCGGTAATCAGTCCGTATTGCATAGCTTTATCCAGCTGGGGCACTGCCCACTGGCTGGCGCCCTGATAGGAAAGTGCCTGCAAACCAGCAGTGGCAACATTGGAAAAAGGACTGTATAGATATTGGTTAGTATTGCCATCGTCATACTCATAAGAATACCTGACTCTGAACGAGTAGGTATTGTGATTTATATCGATGGCTTCCATATCACAGGAAACATTGGGTCCCCAATAAGCTGAAGAAACAAGATTATCTCCATCGTGAAGAGAATTAGTATGAATCAGATCTCCTTCAGTTTCATAGTTCCATTTAGCGTTTCCCACCCGGAAGTCGATCTGATAAGCCAAAGGAGCGCTGCTGGATTCCTGGGCGTTTATTTGCTCTGCTGATTGGGGATTACTCCACTTGAGTTGAAAATAGGGTGTTCCATCACTATATGATTGAACATTCACACATAGAATTTGCGGAGCCTCAAGGGTGATGCCGGATGGTGTTGTGGCGGCATAGGTTGATGAAGGATAACACAAGAACAGGATAAGTAAGAATCCGAGAATTGATGATCTTTTTAGCATAGTCAAAGCCTCCTATAATACTGCTAATCCTATTTATTCTAATTTAACACAAAAACTAGGCATATTTTACTAAATTATGCTAACATTTTACACTTATTTGCTATATTACACTTAAGCTCTTAATATTTAATTAATGGAAATGCCGTATTAAATGGAATTTCGTATAGGATTTGCGGCTTCCCTCCGGCCATAAAAAAATTGGCTTTCTACGACCGCAGTCAGCTGGAACATTGATTATTTAGCATAATTATGATAAAAATATGCTCTATGAGCGAACGGATTTGTTCCATTTGATAAGGAGAACCTATTAGGCTATATAGCATCATGTAATCAAAACAGACAAAGGGGAGGCGGCTGGCTTGAAAGCACATCTTAATCCAACCAGAGTACTATTGCTGGTGGTTGCGGTCGCTCTGATCGGTTTTGGAATATACCGGGGCGAAGTGGATGCTGTCTTCAACAAGGCGATTAATATATGTCTGGAGTGTATCGGAATTGGCTAGTTGGAAGAGAAGGTTGACCCAAATCGCAGCCGCCCTGACCAGCAATGCCTATTTCAATGGCTTCTTGGAGGGCGGTATTTACCGGGGCAGTTTGAAAAACGTATGTATTCCCGGGTTGAACTGCTATTCCTGCCCGGGCGCCATTGGGGCGTGTCCGATTGGCTCGCTGCAGGCGGTGGCAGGCAGCATAAGCTTCGGATTTTCCTTTTATATAGTCGGTTTTCTAACCTTAATAGGCACAATCATGGGACGGCTGGTATGTGGTTGGCTGTGCCCGTTTGGCTTTATCCAGGAACTGCTGCACAAAATACCCCTCCCCAAGGTATCATTGGGCAGGGCGGGGGAATGTCTGAAATATTTAAAATACGTTGTATTGTTAATATTTGTCCTTATACTTCCTGCCGTGTTAGTCAATGAAGCTGGTTTAGGGGAGCCGGCTTTCTGCAAGTATATATGCCCGGCCGGAACTCTGGAAGGGGGAGTGCCCTTACTGCTATTAAACGAATCTTTGCGGCAGGCGGCGGGATATCTCTTTGCCTGGAAGCTGAGTCTGGCTTTGCTAATTGTAGTTGCCTCTATGATAATATTCCGCCCTTTCTGCCGGTTCCTGTGCCCCCTGGGAGCGGTTTATGCCCTGTTTAACCGGGTGAGCATTTACCGGTTGGAAGTTGATGAAGACAAGTGCATACAGTGCGGGACCTGTCAAAAGACCTGCAAGCTGGAAGTTAAAGTATATGAAAAGCCCAATGACCCGGAGTGCATACGATGCGGCGAATGCATAAAGGCCTGCCCCAACCGGGCTATTGGCAGCGGATTTTTAACCATTAAGCACGTGGAATCCAATGCAATAGGTGATCGACCGTAGATAGACGATTTACCGGGTTTAATTACCGGCCTTAATCTCTGGTGATTTCAATCGCATCCGACGGACAGACGTCGCGGCACAGGCCGCAGGAAATGCAGCAATCGGGGTCAATCCGGTAGCAGCCATCCTGGCTGATTGCTTCGGATGGACACATATCTGTGCATAAACCGCAGAGAGAACATCGCTCCTTGATTATTACATACAGGGAAATCACCTCATATCCATCTGAGTATAATAAAGATGTGATAATGCCTCACCGAATTTTATTGATACTATCCAGGGAGGAAAGCACCTGGGCTACTTCATAAATTCATCCTCAAAACAGCCCGGTGAAAAATTGCCCGCTCTTACCTACCAAGATAACATATTTCCCAATAAAGCAGGAAGGACTAGTCAGCCGTCGGGTAGAAAGATATTGATTTAGGGATGGTTGCATGTAAGGGAGACCGGATATATGGATATTGAACGGGTCTACAAGGATATAATTGACCAGAACCAGTATATCGCGGGATATATTATCGACTATCAGGGCCGCATCGTATATGTAAATGAAACATATCTCAAGATCATATGCCTGGAAAAGCACGAGGTGGTGGGCAAGCACATCCTGGAAATATCCCCCCACACGCGGACGCTAAATGTTCTCACTTCCGGGCAGGCCATCTATGGCTACAACTGGAGAGTGAACAGCCGGGATATGATTGCCACTTCCATTCCTATTATTCAGGACGGCCGGGTAATCGGAGTATTTGCCTACAGCGTCTTTTTAGATATCCTGGACGCCAGGCAAATGGTGGAAGGCCTTATTACCGAACTGAATATGTACAAAACCGAAGTCAGCATGTTTCACAAGGCCAAATACAGCTTCGACGACCTTATCGGCTGCAGTGAAGACTTTCTTACCGTAACCAATATGGCCAAAAAAATAGCCGGGCACCGGGATACCACGGTTTTGATCACCGGGGAGAGCGGAACCGGGAAAGAACTGCTAGCCAATTCTATTCATAATAAGAGCAGCCGCTGCAACAAGCCTTTTATCAGGGTCAACTGCGCGGCCATTCCGGTAAACCTGCTGGAAGCTGAACTGTTCGGCTATGAGGAGGGGGCTTTCACCGGGGCCAAGAAGGGCGGTAAACCTGGCAAGTTCGAGATTGCCCAGGGGGGCACCATATTTCTTGATGAAATAGGGGAAATGTCATATGCTATGCAGAGCAAGCTTCTGGTGGTTTTACAGGAGCAGGAGGTAGAGAGAATAGGCAGCAGCCGGCCTATACCCCTGGATGTCAGGGTAATTGCAGCCACCAACCGCGATCTGGGCCGGATGGTGGGCGATGGATCATTCAGAAAGGACCTGTTTTTCCGCCTGAATGTTTTCCACCTGGAGATGAAACCCTTAAATTCTCATAAAGATGATATTCCAGTGCTGGCTGAACATTTTTTAAAGAAATTCAACCAGCGCCTGCATGTCAATATAAAGGAGATTTCAGAGAGTGCCTTGCATTCGCTGGAATCGTATAACTGGTCGGGCAATGTCCGGGAATTGGAGAACGTCATGGAAAGAGCCATGATTCTGGCGGATATGGAAGGTTCATCGATGATCGGCCAGAAGCATTTCGGCTTTCCCAATACCAGCCTTGATATACCCGCTAATTTGGACAAAACCATGGACCTGAAAACCATTACCGAGGATTTCGAACGGCAGGTAATAAAACAGGTTTTGCTCGAAGCCGGCCATGACATTCCCACAACCGCCCGGCTTCTGGGGATTGACCGCACCACCCTGTATCGCAAACTGAAAAAACATGCCTTCTCGGTTTAAAAATGGGGCCCATCAGTTGCCTTAAATATGAGATTCGTATGTCATCCGTGCACAGCTGTGGCAATAGCGCCACAAAGCTCCAGCGAATATACCCACAACTTGTAGCAGATCTGCCACAAAAGTAAAATAATTGCAGAAACATACTCGAAAAAGAGCCCATATTTAGGGGCTTTTTGCTTTTGCCCGGTCTGGCACAGTTATTGCTACTTCAGGTTGAAGACTTGTCTATGATCAACCGGGGGGGTGGTATATAAGAAGGACTTTCGGATCTTAGTTCCAAGGGGGTTGCAGGAATTAGATAAAGAATGTGGAGGTTTAACGCAATGCAAATCAAGCAAGTTGGTGTATTAGGAGCCGGAACCATGGGAGCTGGAATAGCACAGGTTTGTGCGGAAGCAGGATTGGGAGTTGTTCTGGTAGACGTAGACGCGTCGGTAATTGAAAAAGCTATTAAAGGAATCAACAAGGCCTGGCAAAAGGCTGTGGAAAAAGGCAAGTTGGACGAAGCCGGACTTTCTAAACGGATCGCCAATCTTGCTGATGATACTGATATGGCTCAGCTGGCAGTTTGCGATGTGGTCATTGAAGCAATCGTCGAGAACATGGAAGTGAAAAAGAAAGTCTTTGCCCAGTTGGATGAAATATGCAAACCGGAAGCCATCCTGTCTTCCAATACCTCGGCTCTGAGTATTACGGAAATAGCCACCGCCACCAAAAGGGCTGACAGAGTAGTGGGCATGCACTTCTTTAATCCGGTGCCGGTAATGAAACTGGTGGAGGTCATCCCCGGCTCGGAGGCCGTCGATGAAGCCACCGACGCCATTATGGCTCTGTGCAAGACCATCGGCAAGGAACCGGTTAAAGCCAAAGAAAGCCCGGGATTCATAGTCAATCGTCTCCTGGTTCCCTATCTAAATGAAGCTGCTTTCGCATTCCAGGACGGGGTGGCTTCGGCGGAAGAAATCGACAAGGCCATGAAGCTTGGCGCCAACATGCCCATCGGACCGCTTGCCCTATGCGACATGGTGGGGATCGATGTGTTGTTGAGCGTATGCGAGTATTATTGGCGCGAGTTCGGCGACTCCAAATACCGGCCTTCGCTCGCTCTTAAACAAAAAGTGCGGGCCGGGCATCTGGGCATAAAGAGCGGCCGGGGATTTTATGACTACAAGAAGTAGGGGGGGGAGGAGTCATGGAATTAAAGACTCTGTTGTATGAGAAAGAAGGCGACTTAAGTATCATTACCTTGAATCGCCCCAAAACCATGAACGCTATCGATGGGGAATTGATTCGGGAACTGATCCGGGTGCTTGACGACATAGCCGATGATGCCCAGGCCCGGGCGGTTATTATTGCCGGGAGTGAGAAGGTCTTTGCCGCCGGCGGAGATATTGGATTTATGCTGAAAGCCCAGCCCCTGGATGGCGAACAATTTGTGGAATCAGTCAAAAAAGCCTTTACCAAAATAGAAGCTCTGAGCCAGCCGGTAATTGCGGCTATAAGCGGCATGGCTCTGGGAGGAGGGTGCGAACTGGCCCTGGCCTGCGACCTGCGTATAGCCGCTGAGGGTACTATTTTCGGACAGCCCGAAATAAATCTGGGCATCATCCCGGGAGCGGGAGGAACCCAACGCCTGACCCGGGCAGTGGGCCCGGGCTGGGCCAAACACCTGGTCATGACCGGCTTAACCATAGATACGGAAACGGCTTTTAAAATTGGACTGGTTACCAGGGTAGTCGCCAAAGAAAATTTGATGGCCGAAGCTAAAAAAATGGGCGGGCTGCTGGCGGCCAAATCGCCGGTGGCTATGAAAGCGGCCAAAAATTGCATCAACCTGGGCCAAAACGTTGATCTCCTGTCGGGTTTGCATTATGAAAGCAAAAGCCTGGCCTTTCTTTTCTCAACTGAAGACAAGACAGAAGGCATGACAGCTTTCCTGGAGAAACGCAAGCCCGATTTTAAAGGAAGATAGACAAAATGAAGAGTTATTAGATGTCGCTCAATGAAGTAGTAATGGTGGCCTATCTGGTAGAAAAGTATTTCCGGGACGCCAAGATATTCCAAATATTTGAGGGCACGGCTCAGGTGCAGAAGCTGGTTATCGCCGGCGATGTGCTGCGGACCTGATCATCGTTGACCCCTTAAATTTATATTCTCATATAGAAGTTGGGCAGGCAGTTGACAGATAAAGTAAATAAAAATATTATAAAAAACTGCTGTGCTTCAAGGTTTTTTTAAATAGAGAGAGAAGATAAGCTTTTATGCTGAATTATGAGGAGGAGTGAAATATGTTCGAAAGCGAGTACAGAGAGAAACTGCGCACCCCGGAAGAAGCGGTGAAAGTAGTCAAATCAGGAGACTGGGTGGATTACATGTATTTTAACGGCTACCCTAAAGCTCTTGACAAAGCACTGGCCAAAAGAAGGGATGAACTTCATGATGTTCATATACGGAGCGGCATTTCTCTTCCTCCATTTCCGGAGGTCCCTATAAGCGACCCGAAAATGGAGCACTTTCAGTGGGACAGCTGGCATTACAGTGCCTGGGATGCCAAACTGGCCGACCAGGGAATATGCAGTTTTTCTCCGCTGCTCTACCACGAAGTCCCCGGTTATTATCGGAATCGAGAGGTTGAAGTGGATGTAGGCATGATGCGGGTATGTCCCATGGATAAATGGGGATTCTTTAATTTTGGCATCAACACCTCCCATTGCGAAGCGGTAATGGAAAACGCCAAAATAGTTATCGTTGAAGAAAACGAAAGCATGCCTTACGTTTATGGCGGTCAAGGAAACCAGATCCACATTTCAGAAGTTGATTTTATAGTGCGGGGAGAAAACGAACCTATGGCTAATGCTGCCATATTGCAGGCCACCGATGATGAAAAGCGGATAGCTGAGTACCTGCTTGAGGACATCCATGACGGGTGCTGTATTCAGTTGGGGATCGGCGGCCTGCCCAATTACCTGGGCAAGCAGATTGCCGCAGCAGGTTTAAAGGACCTGGCGGCCCACACTGAAATGATGGCTGATGCATACCTGGATATGTGGAAGGAAGGCTGCTTAAGCGGGGCGAAAAAGGAGCTGGATCGCAAAAAAATAGTGTGCGCATTTGCGCTCGGTTCACCTGAGCTTTACGAATTTATGGACCG
>JBDKUE010000064.1:0-5089 GCA_039679855.1 Syntrophomonas sp. | reverse complement strand
CGAGCACCATGGAGGGTGCGAGCGCGATACTGAGGCCGATGCTCAAGGCTTTGGTCAGCACTCAGGTTTCACCTTCGATCAGCTGACACTAGGCAAAACATCGTTGCCGTCGCCTTTCGATTCATCGACACTAGGCGAATCATCGTCGCCGTCGCATGGATGCGAATTAGCGCTGACTCTTGAGCTTCGAAACAAGCAGTAGTTATCACTTGGCGACGAAGCCAGCGCAAAGAAGCCACGATTCTGTCAACTGCGAAAGTTGAGTTAAGCAAGCAACCAAAAGGGGGCGCATCGTGCTGCCCTGGCAGTGATTCGCCCCCTGTTTTAAACCATAAATACCTTATACCGTTGGTGACCGTATTCATTTGTAAGCCCGAATCCAAAGCAGCCTTCAGCCGGGCCAGGCATTATCCGAAGCGGAACTGCACTCCGAAGCCCCCCACCGGGTAGCTCCATTCCAATACTTCGGTTGTGCAGGCCAGGCGGCAGGTGCCGCATTCCAGGCAGCCGTCGATGGTGAACTCGACTTCCCCGGCCGCATTTAAGCTGTAGAGACCGGCCGGGCATACCAGCACCGCCCGCTTCAACCGGGGATCGCTCTCCATTCCCGGTTTAATACGAATATGAGGCCTGGCATCGGGCTTAAAAACATCCAGACCCAACTTGGCTTTAAGTCCCATGATCTCGCTCATATTTTCATCACCTTTCTCAAGTCGCCGAACATAGCCCATAGATTACCAAAGCCCAAATATTTCTTTATGGTTGGATAGAGTTTTTCCTTGGGCCCGGCCGGGACTGCATATAGATCCTTCATTATATTCCCAGCCAGTTCGGGATAGTACTGGAATAATCGCGGGTTTTCCAGGGCCTGGGGAGCATCCTGGAAGCTCTGGAAGTCCTTCATGACAAAACTGGCATCCAGCAGGTCCTGATAGACCTTCAAGCCACTGGCGCTGAAGTCGCCGCTTTCCCGAGCCTTTAACACAGCCTGAGCGGCGTAATAACCCGATGCCAGCGCGTATTCCATACCCCGGACGCTTACCCCGATGTTCATCGAAAAACCGGCCGCATCTCCGGCCACCAGGATTCCATCGCCGTACAGCCGGGCAAAGGATTTTAACCCGCCCTCCGGAATCACATGGGCTGAATACTCGACCGTCTGCCCACCTTGAATTAGCCGGGCAATTTCAGGGCGCTGCTTAAAATCGTCCAGCAGCTGAGGTGCGGCAACAGCCGGTTCGGTCTCATAGAGGTCCTTAATTCCAACCACTATGCCCAGGCTCAGGCTTTCTTTATTGGTATAGAGGAAGCCGCCCCCGAACTTGCCGCGGGTTACTTCCCCCATAAAGAGACGGGCCGCCCCCTCGTCGCCGCTCAGGTTAAAGCGGTCTTCGAGCACGCCGCGCTCCAGTTCGATAACTTCTTTGAATCCCACCGCGTAGTGGTGCGGATCTCCCGGTTGACGCAGACCGGCCTGCTCAGCCGTAAGGGAAAGCACTCCATCGGCGGCTATTATAACATCGGCTCCCAATTCGTCTCCGCCGGTCCTTACTCCGATTACCCGGCCGTTTTCCATAATGAGCTCATCCACCCGGCTCTTGGTAATAAGCATAGCACCTTTTTTTTCAGCCTGCCCGGCCAACCAGCGATCGAATTTGGCCCTCAATATGCTATAGCTCTGGCAAGGTTCCTGCCTCAGTTCGTCTCCGGTATAGGAGATGGTCAGGGACCGTTCTTTGGCGAAAACCGCCACTTCCTCGTGTACGATGGGCCGCTCCAGGGGTGCCTTGGCCCATAGATCAGGGAATAAATCCCGCACCGGATTGACATATAAACGCCCCCCGGTCACGTTTTTCGCCCCCGGGTAGTCGCCCTTTTCCAGGGCCAGAACCTCCAGACCTTCCTGGGCCAGGGTGTAGGCTGCCGCCAATCCGGCCAAGCCCGCCCCAACAATAATAACATCAAACTTCTCCACACTCTTCACCTCTTTCGAGATAAGGTTTACAATAGTATCCCGGTCATTAAGCTTGTGTACCAATATTTTGTTGTTGTAATAATTTTATCGGTTTTGTCGCCCCTCTACAAGGCGTGGCGTGTTCTTTATTGGGTGGAAAGAAAGGATAATAAGAGGCATCAATGGTTCACTATAGGGCCGCCTGTCAGGCAGGCAGCCCCAAATGATGCTTTTAGTGAAAGGTCTTTCGATAATTATTCGGCAGCCTTGCTTACCTCTTGATCGAAAAGATCCAGGGAGCGTTGAAAGTCGCCTGATATTTCTGGAGCAACCATACTCCGTATAAACCGGTTGAAATCCAGGGCCATAGGAACCAATTGATTGTCTACCAGGACCCGGCCTTTGGGAGTCAGGTATATCTTCAGGCTTCTCCGGTCGTCCGGATCCTCCTTTCTTTCCACCAAACCTTCCTTAACCAGACGGTCAATTAGCCCGGTTACGGCCGGACTATCCAGCTGGATGCGGGCGGCAATGTCTTTGACACTGGTGCCTTCATGGTCCATTACGTCAAATATCACAAAAGACTGAGCTGCAGTAATACCATGCTCGACACAGCGGTTGTTGTAAAGCCGGCTCACCTTGCGCGATAGCGCGTTCAGCCGGAAGCACCAAAAAGTAGTAAAATTAAGCATTCTAATAAACCTCTCAAGCTTAAAATTAATTTACATCTTGACTATTTATAGGCAAAGTAAATACTTTAATAATTAAATGCGATAATCAGGCCAGTGTCAAGGTGCCCGGCTGTAAAACAGCTTGTATATTGTAAATCAATCCCATTATTTTTTGATTCCTTGGTATTGATGGGGTAACGAGGCCTGCGGTTATCAATTAAAGACGTAAAATAGACCGTTTATTGCCATCCACAAAGTCCGTTTCTTGCAGCCGCCAGCCGGGCCTTCATCAATAATTCAACTTGAGAAATCTATTTGCTCCCCTTTAAGGCATACCTTAAGACCTGTTATTTCCCCGTGAATTCTGCTTTTTTCTTTTGCCCGGTGAAAACGGCAATCCCTTCTTTATAGTCTTCGGTGAGGGATGTGCTCATAACTCCGGCGCGTTCTGCCTCCAGTTGAACTTCCAGGAAGGGCAGCAGGGCTTTGTTCATTAAAGCCTTGGATGCGGCAAAGGCTTTGGTTGCTCCCCCAGCCAGTTTGGCGGCCATTTTTTCAATCTCGGTGGCGAACTCCTCGGGGTCTACAACCTTATTCACAAATCCCCAGTCCAGAGCCTTTTCGGCGGTTATCACTTCATCCAGGAAGACCATTTCGCTGGCTCTGCCCAGTCCCACAATAAGTGGCACCATCTGGCTGAACCCACCGTCCTGGCTGATGCCCACACCGGTGTAAGCCTGTTTGAAAACCACCTGGGAATGGCAAATGCGAATGTCACAAGCGGCCGCAAAACTCATTCCAACTCCGGCGCATATCCCGTTTACGGCAGCGATAATCGGTTTGGGGAGCTGCCGCATATCGGATATCATGCGGGCCAGGGGAACTGTAAAATCTCTAAAGAAAGCCTGCAGGTCTCCATCGCCATAGTTGTTGGCCCATGCTATGTCCCCGCCCAGGCAGAAGGCTTTGCCGGCTCCGGTCAGAACCACCGCCCTGATGCTTTCATCATAGCACTGCCCAACCGCGTCAAGCAGACCGTTCATCAGGTCCCCGTTCAAGGCGTTCATAGATTGGGGGCGGTTCATGGTGATTGTGCAGACGCCGCCTTTTTTCGTTACTATTACTGTATCATTGGCCATATTTTGATATCCCCCTTATTTATATATAGTCTACAGGCCGACTAAGGCCTTTAACCGGGCGCAACAGCGCCCGGCGGCAACAATACAACTCTAGGCAAGGGCCTTGGCTAGCTCCGGTAAGGCATCTTTAAGATCCGCCACCAGTATATAATCGGATATTTTATTCATATAGGCATTCTCGTCATTATTAATTGAGAAAATGACCTGGGCTTCGCGGACGCCAACCGTAAACTGCACCTGGCCTGAAACACCGAGTATTATAGCCGCTTCCGGTTTGCATATCTTGCCGGAAAGGCCTACGATCCGTTCTTCGGACATCCATTTCTTGTCGCTGGCCACCGGTTTGGAGCAGGCAATTTCCGCTCCCAGTGCTTTGGCTACTTGTTCCACAATGCTTAAGTCAGCCTGGTTTTCTACGCCCTGGCCAACTATCACCAGGCGCTCGGCACCTTGAATATCCACCATGTCTCCGGCTTTGCTTCTCACTTCCAGCACTTTGACGGAGGGTGCCGGGCTTTCTAATTCGAAGGGCAAAATACTGCCCCCGCCACCCTCAAACGGTGCAAAGGCCCGGGGTGTAAAGGCGATGAGCTTGCGGTCCGTCTTTATGATCTGGGTGGCAACCGTTGCTCCCCCCAACGCGTTCCTGACGAATGCTACCTGGCCGTCCTGTACGCTGAATCCTTTGACGTCAGTCAAACATCCGGCTTCCCAGGCTTCGGCTACCCGGCCGGCCAATTCCTTGCCGCGCCGGTCGGAAGAGAGCAGTATGGTATCAACACCCAATTTATTGGCTAGGGCCAGCAGGGCAGCTGCCGTACCGGCGGTATCGGCCGTGGATAAGCCGGGATTTTCCAGCGAATAAACAGCCAGCCCCCTGGCCGACAATTCCTCAGCCTCCTGTGGTTCATTGATGCATAATGCGTATATTTCTCCTGGATTTACAGCACTAAGTTCATGGGCGGCCGATGCCAGCTCCAGGGCCGATTTGGTCTTTTCACTAAATATCAGTATTCCGGCCATCTTATCCCCTCCCCCCAAAGCCTTCGGTTTCCAGCGCTTTGACCAGGTCGGCCACTGTCTTTACAATGACCTGTTTGCGCTCAGTCTCAGGCGCCAGGTTGCTTATCGTCTCTACCCCGGGGGCCGGTAGGGCAATGCCCAGCTGTCCGATATCCCAAGTTTCTTTGGGCTTTCGGCCGGCCTTTAAGATCTGGGTGACCGAGGGGATGCGCGCTTCGTTGATGTCAGCCGTCACCGACACCACCGCCGGCAGCGCCACTTCCAGAATCTCTTCACAGTCCTCCAGGGAGCGGGTCACCCGC
>JBDKUE010000107.1:0-15464 GCA_039679855.1 Syntrophomonas sp. | reverse complement strand
CCCATAACCGTACCTACTATACCGAAGGTGGGTCCAAAACCGCCCATGGTCATGAACATTTCCACCCCAACTTTTTCGCCGTTTTCATAGGCCTCTATTTCCATCTCCAGCATATTTCTGGTCAGGTCGGGATCGGTTCCGTCTATAACTAGCTGCAGGCCGCGGGCAAAGAACTTGTTGTCGATATCGCCCAGCTTGCTTTCCAGGCTGAGCAACCCTTCGCGCCGGGCCATATCCGCGGTGTCCACCAGGGAGTCAAGTATGCTGACATAATCGACCTTGCTTTCCGTAAATATTCGTTTGTAAAAGTAAGGCATTTTCTTTAATTCCTCAGGCGTAAAACTGATGGCAGTGGCTCCGAAAGTACCTCCGAATACTATCATAGCGGCAGTCGGAACCACCAGTGCTCCCAGTCCTCCGCCTTCGAGCATAAATGCCACCAGCAGCGATGCCAGCCCTAAAACCAGCCCTATTAGTGTTGTAAGGTCCATTAATTAGCCCCTCTCCCGCAGCACTTCTTGTATTTTTTCCCGCTTCCGCAGGGACACAGTTCGTTGCGGCCTATCTTGGCACCCGCCTTGACCGGCTTTTTCACCGCATCCTCGCCCTGGTTTTCCACCATGGCCTTTTCCTCAAGCTTCTGCACTACGCGCACCCGAAGGATAAAACGCACCACGTCTTCCTTGATGGTGTAGACCATGTTCTGGAATGCCTCATAGGCTTCAAAACGGTACTCTATCAGAGGATCCTTTTGCGCGTAAGCGCGCAGGCCGATACCGTTGCGCAGTTGATCCATGGCATCTATGTGATCCATCCATTTTTCATCGATAATGCGGAGCAAAACCATTCTTTCCAGTTCCCGCATGGTCTCTGAGCCCAGCTCCGCTTCGCGTTCTTCATACAGATCGTGGGTTTCATCCTGCAGGAAGACCTTCATATCATAGGCGGTCTTTCCCTTGAGGTCTTCCACGCTGAAATCGGGTTGGGGTAGAATATTCTGCTCAACATAGGTATAAAGGCCGGGAAGATCCCAGTTGTCGGAGAACTTCTGCTCCCCGGCGAAATTATCCACCACCTGGTCGATGACATCATCGATCATAGTTGCGACGGTTTCTTTCAGGTCCTCGCCATAGAGCACCTTGCGGCGCTCACCGTAAATAACTTCTCTTTGCTGGTTAATAACATCATCGTATTCCAGGACGTGTTTCCTGATATCAAAATTGTGGTTTTCAACTTTTTTCTGCGCATTTTCCAAGGCCCGGCTGACCATGCTGTTCTCGATAGGCATGCTGTCATCCATGCCGAACCTGTCCATCAGGCCCTCGATATTGGCCGAACCGAAAAGCCGCATCAGGTCGTCTTCCATGGAGACGTAAAAGCGGGATTCCCCGGGATCGCCCTGGCGTCCGGAACGGCCGCGCAGCTGATTGTCTATGCGGCGGGCTTCATGCCGCTCAGTTCCCAGGACGTAGAGTCCGCCCAGTTCGGTAACCCCTTCACCTAAAACAATATCGGTTCCGCGCCCGGCCATATTGGTGGCAATGGTCACGGTGCCCGGCTGGCCGGCCTGGGCGATAATCTGGGCCTCTTTCTCGTGATGCTTGGCATTTAAGACCTGGTGTTTTACACCCCTTTTGGCCAGCATGTTACTCAAAAGCTCGGATTTTTCTATAGAGATAGTTCCCACCAGAACCGGTTGTCCGGTTTGGTGACGGTCGACGATGTCATCCACCACCGCCTGAAACTTGCCCTGCTCGGTGCGGTACACAAAATCGGGGCGATCTCCGCGGACCATTTCCATGTTAGTGGGAATGGCCACAACGTCCATGCCGTAGATTTTTCTGAATTCCTGTTCCTCGGTCTTGGCTGTACCGGTCATGCCAGCCAGCTTTTTATACATGCGAAAATAATTTTGGAACGTAATAGTAGCCAGAGTCTGGGACTCTTTTTCGATCTTTACCCCTTCCTTGGCCTCAATGGCCTGGTGCAGCCCGTCGCTGTAACGGCGTCCAAACATCAAGCGCCCGGTGAATTCGTCAACTATAATAACCTCGCCATCTTTAACCACGTAGTCGCGGTCGCAGCGCATCAGGTTGTTGGCCTTCAGACCCTGGTTCATATGGTGGGCAATTTCCATATTGTCGGCCAAGTTTTCAATGCCGAAGTATTTTTCCACCTTCTTGACCCCGTCTTCAGTGAGGGTCGCCAGGTGGGCCTTTTCATCAACTATAAAGTCTTCCTCTTTGACCAGGCGGGGAACGAATTTGGCTATTCGATAGTATAGATCGGTCGGCTTGTCGCCTTCCCCGGATATGATCAAAGGAGTCCGGGCCTCGTCTACCAGGATAGAGTCGACTTCGTCGACAATGGCGTAATTTAGTGGCCTTTGCACCATGTTTTCATAGCTGACTACCATGTTGTCGCGCAGGTAGTCAAAACCCAGTTCGTTGTTGGTGCCGTAGGTAATATCGCAGGCATAAGCCGCTTTTCTATCTTCATAAGTCAACCCGTGAACGATCAGGCCTACGGTCAAGCCGCACATTTCATAAACCGGACGCATCCATTCCGAGTCGCGCGTGGCCAGGTAATCGTTCACGGTTACTATGTGCACCCCTTTGCCTTCCAGGGCGTTGAGGTAGGCCGGAAGAGTGGCCACCAGGGTTTTGCCTTCGCCAGTCTTCATTTCAGCTATGCGCCCTTGGTGCAGAACCATCCCGCCAATCAGCTGAACATCGAAGTGGCGCATTCCCAGCGTGCGGCGCGCCGCCTCCCGGACCAGGGCGAAACCTTCAGGTAATATATCGTCAAGTCTCTGACCTTGCTTTAATCGCTCCTTTAATTCCGCCGTTACCTGGGGGAACCTATCATCCGGCATCGATGTGAAACGGCTTTCCAATTCATTGATTTTATCGACCGTTTTCCTGAGCTTGCGAACCTCTTTTTCATCGTCATCCAATATACTCTTAAGCAGTTTTTTTATCACCAGTACTTACCTCTTTTCCAAAAAATAAGGAACCTTAAGGTTCCTTATTACTATCGTAATATTATCATTTACCGGACCTAAGCTTCAACTAATCAAAAATCCGGCTCGATCAGACCGAAGTTGCCGTCCTTTCTCCTATAAACCACATTTACCTCTTCGCTCTCGGCATTGAAAAATACGAAGAAGCTGTGTCCTAAGAGGTTCATCTGCATAATGGCTTCTTCCTCATCCATGGGCTTCAGGGCAAACCGCTTGGTGCGCACTATGTTGAATTTCTCTACCACATCGTTCTTGGCCAGTTCACCCTGAATTTCTTCAGCCAGCGCCTTTCTTAGCCCTATTCCCCGGTGGTGCTTATATAGCTTGGTTTTATATTTTTCGAGCTGTTTTTCCAGTTTTTCCTCCACCATATCTATGGAGGAATACATGTCGTCGGTGGCTTCCTCCCCTCGAAGAATCATTCCGTTTAGAGGAATCGTTACCTCAACTTTGTGCCGGTCTCCCTCTACCGACATAGCCACCTGGGCGCCCTTGGCGCTGTCCAGGTATTTCTCCAACTTGGAAAGTCTTTTGGTGGTGTAGTCTCGTAGCGCATCTGTGACTTCGATGTGTTTACCTCGGATGTCAAACTTCATGGGACCACTCCTTTCCCGGTTGTGCTTTAATATATTCGACAGCAGGGCCGAATATCCTTCAGTAATATAGACATCAAGGAGCATCCTGAACCTGCTGCGACGGCGACGATGTTTCGACTAGTGTCACCAAATAGAAGCCCGAAGGGCTGACTGGTGGCCAAGCGCTCTATGACTTAAAAAGAACAAGCCCGGGCCAATCCAGCCCGGGCTCTGTTTTCCAACCAATTATATTGTTGAAGATTTGACCTCCTGGAAGCATTCCAGGCAGTAAACCGGCCGGTCTTCAACAGGCTTAAACGGTACCTGGGTTTCTGCGGAGCACCGGGCGCATATAGCTGTATACATTTCTCGTGGACCCTTGCCGCCGCGATTGTTGCGACGATTAACCCGGCATTCACGGCAGCGCTTGGGTTCATTTTCAAAGCCTTTTTCAGCATAGAACTCCTGCTCTCCCGCTGTAAATGTGAACTCCATACCGCAATCCGCGCATAATAAAGTCTTGTCTTGGAACATCTGAAGCAATCCCTCACTTTTGTAATATTGTTGTTAAAACCGCTTTCCCTGGTAAAACAACCATAGTAGATATTATATAATGACCTCTGCAAAATGACAAGAAAAGCGGCTATAGTACAGCGCTTCAGACATTCTTATCTTTTTGTTTCATGGCGTTGCGATAGGCCTGTCTGGCTTTTTCGCTGGTGGCTTTCTCCAAAGATGGTTCAGACGAATTCAAGGTCTTTTTCTCCATAAACCTCTGGTTCTGTTTATCCATATTATTAATGCTATCCAGCAACCGGCCCAATTCGGCCAATCGGCTTTGCAGCCGGCTAAAGCTGGTTGCGTCCATGTGATTTCGCACTTCGCTGAGCACAAATCGTTCTAAACCCAATTCCTCAACCGCTCTGGACTGTAGGTGTTTATTCTCCTGGTTGAGTTTGACTATGACTTCCAGTAGTTCCTGCCTCTGCACCAGAACTTGATGAACCTCGTTACTGCTTGGGTTTTGTCCTTGTTCGTTCATTAAATGCCACTGTTTTCCGGCCAGGTCCAACATTATAGAATATAAATCCCTCTGCCGGCTAAAATTTTCAGTAATTTGAACCAGGTTGTTATCCATACAAGTTGTCCTCTTTATATCCAAGAACCGCCTTTTTACTTGCTTATATTATACCCCAAAACCAGCTTTCATTGAATAGCGTGTCCCGGTAAGGTCTGGAATTAAAGCGCCGCATTCGGGCAAACAAAAACCCCTTGCTCTTCTATTTGAAGAATAAGGGGCGTACAAAAGAAGGAGGAGAAAAATGCCAAGCATCTCCTGGTTAAAACCAGGAAATCTCAGTAAGTTAGCCTAAAACAATTAACTTGAAATATTTAATACTTGATAATTATTTGCTTGAAATACCCGGTTTCTTCCCAGGTTCTTTATAGCTTCCTCCCAGGTCTGGCGCAGTTCACTCATCATTGCTTCAACTTCATCCAAAATGGCAGGATCCTTATTAATATTGCTCTGAACCAATCGGTTGTGCAGATAGTCATAAAGACGGTAGAGGTTGGCCGAAACCGCGTAGTCCATATTCAGGGTGGCCATCAGTTCCACAACAATATCCTGGGTTTTGATAATATGCTGGTGGGCCCGGGCTATATCCCTGGCGGCTATGGCTTCCCTGGCATTTTTGATATTATTTAACGCCCCGTCGTAGAGCATTAATAGAAGCTTCCCCGGAGTAAGGGTCTCCACCCTGGTGCGGCGATATTGATCGTAAACGTTGGCGCTAAACACAACTACTTCCCCCCGGTTAAATTGATACAGTGAATTACAAATATGCCCTTCAGGCGATTTTATCTATTAGCAAGCCGGCTTCGGCCTGAATTTTTCCCTGTAACTGTTCAGCGATCTTTATCATGTAATCAGGAGGTATCTCCCGGATTATGTCTCCCGATTCATTGTCTACTACTTGAACCTGATACTTATCGGTGTTTTCTTGAACCTGGAACTCTATATGATAGTTGGCCAGTTTCATTACATTGTTGGAAAAATCAACTGCATTCGTAATATCCTCCCGCTCCGGCATCAGATATGCATCCGGGTTTTTAACTTCACCTTGATCCTTCTCTGATCCGTTGTCCGCTTTAGGACCCTTATTCAAGGGGGCGGTTGTAATAAATTCGATTGGGGCAGCCTGCCCGTCAATTCTCATATTAATGGCCTCCTTAGTTTGAGCTTCCCGTATATTAACTATCGGGAAAAAGCTCTTAAAGCATTAGGCCTTTTATACAATTTCCCACTATAGTCCTATATGTTTATGTGGGCAGAAAAAATTAAGAGCCGAAAAAGTCCGGCTCTTTCAAGTCATCTATTCTATTAGATAACCAAACAAAATACCCCTACTTCTTTTTATCAAAGAACCAGGGGTTATTAAGAGAAGGAGGAGAATAAGCCGCTAAGGCTTTACGGTTTTTTTGTGCTGATTGGATCTTGTTCTGCAAACCCTTCATCAACGCTCCGACGATGGAGCTCGATTCACTGTCGTTGGCTTCAATGCTATTCACCAGTTTTTTTAGGGTTTGACCCTGCTCAGGACTTAGAAAATCCATTACCGCAGTTGCTTCGGGATATTCTTCCTTGATCTGGTCTATTCCGCGGCGAATCGCTTCTCTTTCTTCCATCAAACGGTAGACTTCCTCACTCAGAGCTTGTGATGTCTGGGCCTTCCTGGCTAATTCCAACTGCCGGGCGGAAACCTGCTGCATTTTTATCATTTCTTCAAGCAGCTTGCTGCTTATTTCTGCTTTATCCATCAGATTAACCCGAAACGTTCACTGCTTTAAGTGTGCTCTTTTGACTGCCGGACGTCTTTCCCAGGCTCTTTATGGCCTGGTCCCAGGTCTGGCGCAAATCCATAACCAGTTCCTGAACCTCCAGAATCAGACCCTGGTCTTTTTTTATATTGGCTTCTACCAGCTGGTTGTACATGAATTCGTATAAAGCCAGCAGGCTCTCGGAGATCTTGTAATCCATATTAAGAGTGGCCATAAGTTCCACCAGTATGTTCTGAGTGGCAACTATATTGGAATGCGCTGCAGGAACATCCTGTTTTTCGATAGCCTCCCCGGCGTTGCGAAGATACTTGACCATTCCATCATATAGCATCAGCAAAAGCTTCCCCGGTGATGTCGTCTCAACGGTGGTCTTTTGATATTGATCATATGCGTAAGCACTCATGTTCACAGTAACTGCCCCCTACTTCATAAGTTGTTGATAATTGGCTGCCTCATAATCTATGTCTTATATCGGCATATGTATCCGAGCACTTTAGACTGATTCGTCGACCAGGAGTCCCACCGCACGATTTATGGTGTTTTTTATACCCTCGGCAAATTTGATCATGGCATCACTCGGAATTTCACGGACAGTATCTCCGGATTCGCTGTCAATAACCTTGACCTGGTAGCGGTTTATATCTTCATGCATTTCAAATTCCAGGTGATAATTGGCCATTTTCATGGCTTTGTTGGCAAAAGCGACCGCTTCCTGCACTTCTTCGGCTTTGGGTTTCTGTTTTTGTTCAGGCATTTTTAATTCAGCAGTCTTATCCTTGCTCGCTGTTTCCGGGTTTGTGAACCTGGTTTCAACTTTAGTGGGATAAGCATCCTGCATAGCCGCCTGTCCTTCCAGTCTCATGATAGGCGCCTCCCTAAAATTTGTTTATTACTATATTTATCGGCATAAGTCAAGTACACTTTAGTATTTTCGCGCAATTCAGGACCAGAAAGGGAGAGATTAGCCTTATATGGCGGAGAGAAACCACATAGCAACCACTAAAGTATCAGGCCCCGGCTTTCGATAATATTCTCACAGGGTATGACCAAAGGCCCGAATATGCAAACCCTCAAGGGAGGATGAAAAGTATGAAGATATCCTCAGCAGAAGTATTAATGCGGTCCGGGCACGATCTGGTGCAGGAAAACCAGGTTAATGAAAACTTCCGTTTTTGGACGAATGACTCACAACAAGACGCAAATCAGGCCAACCCCAATCCTATAAACACCGCCATTCAGGATTCCCTGGAAATATCCTCGGAAGCCTGGCAGGCCAGGACTGATTGCACATCCGAGATACAGGAGGAAGACCTGCTGTCCGCGCAAGACGATGCCAAGGTCAAGATGATCCAGACTTTGCTCGAAGCTTTGACTGGCAAGAGCATACGTTTTTCAATACTTAGATTGAAAAACTTTAATAGCAGTCAACCTTTACGTTTCCTCGGCACTCTCCAAAAAGGTCAGCTTTCTCAAAGTGGACCCGGTTGGGGGCTGAGCTATGATCGAGTGGAAAGCCATCGTGAACAGGAACAGAGTAGTTTTTCCGCTCAGGCGGTTATTAAAACGGCTGATGGACGTGAAATCAATACCTCCATGCAGTTAAATATGAGCCGTGAATTTGTATCCCGCAACGAAATACACATCCGGGCCGGACAAGCCGCCCAGGATCCCCTGGTTATTAATTTTAACGCTCCCGCTGCTTCTCTGGGGCCGAGAAATTTCCGCTTTGATCTTGATTCCGACGGAAGCGAGGAGCAGATCTCTATGCTGGGACCCGGCAGCGGATTTTTGGCTCTGGACCATAACGGAGATGGAACCATCAATAACGGCAGCGAGTTGTTCGGAACCAAAAGCGGAGATGGTTTTGCAGATTTGGCCAAATACGATGGCGATGCCAACGGATGGATCGACGAAAATGATGAAATCTGGTCTAAACTGCGCATCTGGTCAGTGGATGAATCAGGACAGCAGCAGCTGGTAGCCCTGGGGCAAAAGGGAATTGGGGCTATATATTTGGGGCATTTAACCACTTCGTTTTCCTTAAATGATGTTAACAATGATAAATTAGGCCAGGTCAGAAGCTCCGGTTTCTTCCTGCGGGAAAACGGGGTAATGGGGAGCATGCAGCAGGTGGACCTGGTGGTATAGGATTACTCGGTTATTAACTTATCGATTCCTGAGGGGAAATGATCATGGATATAGCAGCCCTGTCCATAAATTTAAACCAGGCTCAGCTGGCCCAGGCGGCCAGCACCTCGATTTTAAAAAAAGCCATGGATACAGCCCAGGTTCAGACTCAGGACTTGCTGAAAGTTTTGGAGCAGTCCGTACAGCCGCAGTTGGGAGCCAATATTGATGTAACCGGGTAGGCGAATACAATTATATTCCGTTAATTCATGTGCCAGGTTAGGATGCGATATGCGAGACAAAGCAGCGTTCTAGTTCCTCTTGCCACTTGTAATAGGCGGGTAAAAGCGTTTGTTCTATTATACCGGTGGTCATGCTCCAATTGCCTTTTTCAAATTCAGCTATTACATCCTCCAAGGAATAATTTATATTGGCAATGAGGGGTTCCAGCTGGTTGGAGGATAAATTGGCTGCAATCGGTTGCACAGCTTTTTGAATCGATATTAAGGCCTGGATAACATCTTGAAATAATATCAAGGTTTCTTCAAAGTGTCCTCCTTCAAATCTCAGTTTTATGTACTCTAAACCTTCACCTATAGTGTTGGACAGGTCAAGCGACTGGCGTATGACTTCAATATCATTGTCCATTTTAACTCTCCTTTTACTAAAACAGTCAATATGGCGGAAATATTATCTCTACTGTTTCTACTATTATTAATGACTGTATTGAATATCTGTTAAAAATGTATTTGCAGCCATTTATTAAAAATTTCGTGGAACAATTTTATTTGATTTAATAGAGAGTTCTTTAAATCCTGGTACTGTTTTTTTATTATCTCTTTATTTTGCAGAGACTCTTCTATAAGACTTATTAATCTAGCATCAAATCCTGATTGGTTAATACGTATCATTCTTTCTTCCAGGTTTAGCTCTTTATAAAGATCTTCTATTTTTAAGTAACTAGCCAAACCAATTGTCGGTACGTTTAAACCTATGTTGCATACATTGGTATGAAATCTCATTCCCATGGCCAGATCACATTTACCGTAAAGATCAAAGATATATTCTTCACTGCCCGGTCCGTGCAAATACGGGGCAACCGTAACCCTTCTTCGGCGGTGGCGATCTTCAATTTTACCGAGTATCTCAGAAAGTATAGCCAGGTCGCTAAAAATGTGAGGGAAGAGAATTAAATGGAGATTGTCAATTCTATTAAGCTCCGTATTTAAAGCGCTGCAAAACTGCTCAACAAAGTCATTATAGGCCAGGTCAGATCTTTCATTCTCCGGGAACCTTATATCCAACATATCACCGGCCAGATTAATGCCTATAACCTGGCTGTCTTTTTTTAGTTCGGGATGAAAATAATCTTTGACTTCGACAAAGAATCCTCCATCCGGGACCTTGTATACTTTGTCAGCATAAGGCGTCCCAAAATACTTGTCGATCGTTTCTTTGGAGCCGTCATTGCGAACGGAAATAAGATATTTATCTGAAGCCATAGTATAATCCAAGAAGGCTCTGAATTTATCAATATTGGATTGATTGGTACCCTTTCCCGGGTCGCAGCCCAGGCCATAAAATATTATGGGGCTTTTGATTTTTTTCAGTATATCCCGACTGATATCAACCGAGGTGCCGGTGCATGATTTATCCACCCAGAGTTCAAAATAATTGCCTCCCCCAATCATGACAAAATCGAATTGATTGGCCAGTTCGGCAAATCTTTCGTCAAATTTTCGGTCATTCCAAAAGAACTCCCTCATTTCCATGTTGGTAAAATCGAGGTCATAACTTAAGTTTTGTTTAAATTGCTTCCGGCTTCCGTTATGGTTGGCGTTGTCTCCAATGTTGCCGTCAAAGCTGGCTACATGAAGAACCTTCAACTCTCTATTCACGATGAAATTCCCCTTTCTCTCAACAGGAATTCAGCAAATCTAAAATCCAATTCAGTATCAACGTCGACACTGCTCATGGCATCCATTTCAAATGAGCAAACCGGGGGTACGAAGAAAGAGTTTTCTTGGAGAAAAACAGCACTATTTATAATGTAGATTGCTCCATTGGTCCTATAAGCGCGAGGCAGTGCCTGCTGGGGCTGTTCAAATAGGCTTTTATCAATAAGTGGGCTCAGAAGATGGTCCTCATATATCAAGCTTTTATAGGGATGGTGCTCTGCTTCGGTGATGCTTACCAAACAGTCTTGACTGCTGCTGTAAAACCTCTCAATTGCAGATGATAAATGATCACTGGTCCTTAATGGTGAAGTAGGCTGCAATAACACAAAGTTATCTGGAACATCATCCTGACTTTTGAGTTCTTCCAATACATGCCTGACCACTGCACTGGATAATGTTGAATCGGCGGCTAGGTAAGAAGGGCGATCAATTACCTCAGCACCATACTGAAGGCTTACTTCTTTTATTTTTGGATCTTCGGTGCTTACTATACATCGCTTAACGTAGGAGCAATTTAACGCTGCTTCTATTGAATAAGCTATTAAGGGCTTGCCGCAAAGCATCTTGATATTCTTACCAGGTAGGCGTTTAGATCCCCCCCGGGCTGTAATAATTGCATAGAGAGTATGCTTATGCGTTGCTGGAACCATTAAACCTCACCTTTATATCAGAAATTAAGCCCGGTGTAATTGCGCTCCATCTTTTAACCGGATAGGCAAATCAAGGAAAGTCTTTTGAGTATCCACTTTCCACAACTTCCTGCTCTGAATAGCTTTCATGAAAGCCAGGGTACTGTTGCCTTTTCCAAATGTGAAACATGGCTTTGGTTTAGCCAGGTTATCAATTTTGTTTATAGCTATTAAAATACTGTCCTTTTCATAGCAGATATTAATAATAGAAGGATAATCAAATCGGTTTTGTTGGCGGGTTCCAACATTTATGCTATGTACACCATATATCGGGGCCTCGCGGATTCCGGCGCTAGAATTACCAATCATGAATTTAGAATTCTTTAAAAGGCTCAAAAAATACTCAAATCGAATTGATGGAAATAATTTAAACCTGGGATTTCCAACTAGTATTTTATACGCGTCAAAGATTTTATCGCATCCCATATCGTTGTTTGGGTAGACAACCACATAATTTCTTTGACTATCCAGGAGTGCCCCGGTGAAATCCTGGGCATATTTCTTAAGATAGCGAATCTCGCTGGTAACTGGATGAAATAGGACCAACGAGTAATCTTGAAAAGGAATTTCATAACGCTCCCTCGCATCGTCAAGCGTAGGAAGATCAGATGAAAGCATCACATCCACGTCCGGCGAACCTATAACAAAGATGGCATTGGGATTCTCGCCCATCTGCACCAATCTGTATCTGGCCTCTTCGTTGGATACAAAGTGAATATGGGCCAGTTTGGAAATTGAATGTCGTATAAGGCCGTCAATGGTTCCCGATACCTCTCCTCCTTCGATATGAGCAACCAAAATGTTGTTTAGGGAACCTACTATTGCACCAGCCAGGGCTTCTACCCGATCTCCATGAACAACAATCATATCCGGCCGGTATTCATTGATAAATCTGGACATTCCGGTTATCGTGCTGGACAAAATAATATCCATCGGATCGCCATTAACCTGATTCATATAAACATGGACGTTTTTAAATCCGGTTCGTAATACTTCCCCGGCGGTCAGGCCGTAACGACGCAGGGTATGCATACCGGTGACAAATACATAATTCGTGAATCGGGGATTCTCTTCGACGGCTTTCATAAGCGGCTTTAATTTACCAAAATCCGCCCTGGTTCCGGTTAAAAATAAAATTTTTTTACCCATCTATGAAATCCCACCTTATTTGCTCGTTTTTAGCTAGGTCCACTCGAGCGGTTTTACCTAAAATTTTATCGTAATCTATTGCTTTGATTTCACCGGTGCCCGGTCTCTTTACCCACAGGTTGTCCCGAGAAAAAACCTCGCCTTTCTTAATGTCCTTGATAGTAACAACGCAGGCATAAGCAAAATCAATAGTAGGCTGCTCTTCAGCTAGAATACTCTTGCCTCCACCTCGGGCCAGGAAGATGGCCTGGCTGCCTTGAATCAGGTCCTGCAGGTCAGCCGGGTCCATAGAAATCTCTATGTCTGGTCCTGGCCAGTTTTTATCGGCGGTAAAATGCCGTTCCAGAATACAGGCCCCCAGAGCGACCGCTCCCAAACAGGGGTAATTGCTGAGAGAATGATCGCTTAGACCCACTACAACCCCGGGAAAGGTGGTCTGAAGGTCCTGCAAAGCTCCCAGCCTCACCTTTTCATAGGGTGTGGGATAAATACTGGTACAGTGGAGCAAAGCCAGGGGAGTGCTGTGTTTTTTTAGTACGGCAACTGACTTTTGAATGGACTCCAGGTCGTTCATTCCCGTGCTCAAAATTACCGGTTTGCCAAAGGAAGCAATATGTTCAATAAGAGGGTAATTGTTGCATTCCCCGGACCCGATTTTATACGCAGAGACCCCCATTCTTTCCAACCGGTCAGCGGCCGCCCTGGAAAAGGGGGTGCTGAGGAAAATCATGTTTTTCTCTTCTACATAACGTTTCAACGCAAATTCTTCTTCTTCTGATAAGGCACATCTGGCCATAATATCCCAAATAGACTCCCTGGCATTTCCGGGAATGACCTTGCGGGCGGCCGGGATCATTTCGTCTTCAATGACATGGCTTTGGAATTTTACACACTCACAGCCGACAGCAGCTGCGGCGTCAACCATGCGAATAGCCTTGTTAAAGTCCCCCTCATGATTGATGCCGATTTCTGCAATAACCAGAGGGGGAAAATCTGACCCGATTTTTCTTGTTCCGATCATAAATTCCATGATCGCCACTCCTTAGCTTGAATGTTTTTATAGCCGCTGTTTAACCACTATTAACTTGTCTTTGGCTTTTTCCAGAGATTTAATGCATATGTCTACCATACCACCAATTACTTCATACCATTTTATTTGTCTTAGCAAAATTTCGGCTTGAGTTTGGGCAGGATCATCATACTTATCTCCTACCGCATAGGAGTCCATATCAAATTTGATGGCATAGGACTGAAATATATGGGCAAAAAACAGCTGAAAGGTATGCCGCCGCTGGTAGCATTCCTTTTTGGGAGCCAGGATTTCTACCTCCATATCATTTAGTTTTGGGCGTAAACGGTTCAGGCTTTCCATGTCTTTTAGAGCGGCTTCCAACTCTGTTTTATAATTACGCCAGCAAGCTTTACCCTCCTGGCAGCTTGCATACATGGCCTGTAGATCTTCCAGGGTATTTTCTATCAATGTAATGGTTTTTTCGGTGTCATCACTCGCCTGACCGGCATTGAAACCAGCCAGGTGGTCCTTGATGATATCCATGGGCTGAAATTCGTCTGTTACATACTGGTTGATAGCTTCGGAAAACGGCATTATGGTGGTTCCATTTATATAGGCCCCGCCTTCCGTACTATTGATGCATAATCCTTCATGAGAAGCAATATCGACTTCATAGGCTTTCAGAAAATTGTACCAGGTGGTGCTGGTAAACACTTTTTCCTGGATATTCCCCCGGACTTCCCTGGTGCCGCTTTGTAGGAGTTTCTCTTTTTGCTTCCTCTGCCTTTCGGGATCGTTGGAAAAGGTACTTCCCTGGGCATGAGTGCTGCCATCATCACCAAAAGCCAGATCCTGGCCAATAAGGATAATAGGATCGCAGCCAAGCGCCTGAGCTATTTTAAAGGACATATTTCCAGCCGACATTTGAATATCCAGTATTCCTTTATCTATATCCAGCCAGCGGAAATGATCAAAATTTCTATAGACAATAACCCGCGGGCCTGGATAAGCCTGGTAGACTTTATTGTCAATTACCGGGCAGGCTGCCAGGTATACGTCTTCAACCTGTTCTTTAGTAAATCCCTCCAGCAGAGGCAAAATGCCTAATGTTCTTTCCAGGGCTGTGACCAGGTGAGGCTTTACGCCCATGCCAATAAGGACCCTTAATGAAGCATCAGCGGCAATGATCAGGGCCTTATCCTCCAATCCTTTTAGAAGGTGCTTGTTTTTATTCAACGAAGGACCGGTAGAGACTACCACTGCCGGCCTGCCTCGAAATTTATCCAAAAGCAGGTTAATGCCCGGGTTTAATACGATTTCCTCAAGATTATCCAGCATATTTTCCAGACCTATCAAAGAGTCCTTGGGAGAGTTGCCGTATTCAAGAACCTGGTGGGTAGCCGCATCACGCAAAACCTGCAGTGCTTTTAGATAATAGCTCTTGTGCAGGCGCAAGGAGGAAATGTGATAAACCGGTTTCATAGCCAGCAGGAACATAAATTTCGAATCCTTTTTCAGGTAACTCTTGAGCTGGACAAAAAGCTCTTCTTCCGGAACTCCTACCATAAAATGAATTAACGGGTGTTCCAGCAAGGGAGTCAGATCAACACAGTTCAAAGCCGCCATAAATATATAGGGATCTTTCTCCAGGATCAAGATGTGATTGGTTAGCTGGGAACTGGCAACCTTCTGTACATAGAAAAAAACCTCATAAGCCAATCCCATACCCAGGAAAATTGCCATGCGAACATTCTTTAACTTTAACGCAGCCAGTTGCTCCTCAACATCTTTTATGGGATCCTGGGGATTATAGTATAAAAACCCGGGATTGGGGAACCAGATATTAGGCAATTTATTGCTGCAGTTTCTTCTTTCATAGGGGTTATTCTTTGGAACTTTGCTAATCAATCCCCAGATCTCGGGATAGCGTTTACGTAAGGCAGCAATATTCTTCTGGCGCAGATTATCAATATTACTGGTTAAATTAATGGATCCCTGACTATTAACTAATTCGTTTTCTTTTTTTCTGGTCTGCTTCCCTGACATTTGACAACCTCCAATGAAAAGGTTAACTTGACTTCTATATTCTAT
>JBDKUE010000130.1:0-10101 GCA_039679855.1 Syntrophomonas sp. | reverse complement strand
TGGCCAGGATCATGCCGGTCCAGTAAACCCAACCAACTAAAAAACCGGAGAAAGGGCCGTAGGCTTCAGCGGCAAAGGCTCGGAAAGAACCGGGATGGGCGTTGGCCGTGGTCATTTCCGATAAAGCGGTGAGTATAATGTAAGTCATTACACCCCCGATAAAAAAACCGATAATTATGGAGGGCCCAGCAGCTTTAATGGCGATGGATGAACCCAGGAAAAAGGAACCCCCTACTACGGTTCCAAGGGCCAGCATGGTGAGCTGGAACGCTGATAGTCCGTTTTTAGGCATACTATTTCCTCCTTAACCAAAGTTAAAGCCTTACTAGTTTGCCACCGGGCGGAAATATTTAAGCCCTTTTTCAGTAAAAAGATGTAAAATAACAGTGGTATGACCGTTCAGGCTAAGTATGAAAAGGCCGATGATAGGCGATTAATAAAAGCAGTACTCTTTGACGAATGTCTCGAGCGATTTTTAATAAAAGGGGTGCATCCACATAATGAATTTGAAAAAGAAAAGCAATATATATATCCTTCTGAGCATTCTGGCTGTAATCTTGGCGGTCGGCGCCATCTTTTATGTAAAAGGAAAGTCGGAAACGGTGGCCAGTGTTAATGGAGATAAAATAACTAAAACGGAATTGTATAATCTGATGGTCAAGCAAAACGGCAAAGAGGCTCTGAATTCTTTAATCGCGGAAAGGATCGTCAATCTCGAAGCCCAAAAACAAAAGATCGCGGTGACCGATCAGGAAATTCAAGCCGAACTGCAAAAGTACTATAACGATTACGGGGGGCAGGATGCCTTTCTTCAAGCACTGACCAGCAGCGGTTTTACACTGGATGATATAAAAAAGGACATAGCACTATCTATGAAAATAAGGAAGCTCATGGAACCGCGAGTTTCCGTCAGTGACGATGAGTTGAAGGCTTACTTTACAGATAACAAGGCTTCGTTCGCCCAGGAGAAGCAGGTAAAGGTCAGCCACATCCTGCTGGATACCCAGGAAAAGGCCGATGAAATAAAAAAACGGTTGGTGAACGGCGAAGATTTTGCTAAAATGGCCCAGGAAAACTCCACAGATACAGCAACCAGGGACGGTGGCGGGGTGCTGGGTTTTATTCGCAAGGGGGAGATGATCAAGGAATTTGACACAGCCGCTTTTTCCTTGAAGGTTGGACAAATAAGTGATCCGGTCAAGACCGAATTCGGGTACCACCTTATAAAAGTTGATGAAATCAAAGAAGCCCAGGAGGCCAATTTTGAACAAAGCAAACCTCAGATTTATGAAGCTGTATTGGAGCAAAAAATAGAAACCGAATACAACACCTGGATCGAGGAAATGTACCAGCAATACAAAATAGAGAAATTCCTGGCCCCAAAGTAGTCGAAATACAAAACTGCGTTGTAGACTGGATAACCCGTGGTATCAGAATTAATGAATAACTGGGGAGGCAGAAGCATGCATGTTGATCACGTTGCGAAAATACCGGGAATAGAGGTAAGCATTCCGGGCAAGGCCCTGAATGTTATGAAGCAGGTGGCGGTTGGCCCCGAGCAGGGCTGGCAGGGCTGGGTTATGCGCATTTTTACGATAGGCCCGGAAGGCTTTACCCCGCGTCATTCCCACCCCTGGCCCCATATCAACTATATAATAAGCGGCCAGGGTAGCCTGTATCTGGACGGCCAGAATTATGAAGTGCAGACTGGCTCGGTAGCCTATGTACCCGATAATCTTGAGCACCAGTTTACCAACACCGGCAGCGGTGAGCTTAGCTTCATCTGCATAGTGCCGGAAGAGGGCGACAAATAGGTTAATACTTAGAGGGCTCGCTCAAACCAGCCGTGTCAGGGATGATAGTTCCCGCCCCGACTCGTCTGCAGTTTTTTAAGGGAGCAAAAAGGCCGCCCTGGGGCAGCCCTAAGCCATTACTTTATTTTTCTGCATATTCTCTGGTGTCCTGGTAAGCTCCGAGAAATCCTTTATCAAATCCATTGTCTTCAGCATCTTTCAGGCATTTCGGGCAGGGCTGAACTTCCACTTTAAGCCCGCTTCTCTCATCAACCGTCGTGAGTTTGCAGAGACCCTTTCCACATTTGGCGCAAAATACTTCAAAATAGATCAACGGCATGATTTATCACCCCCGGATCATTTTGAATACTTCCTTACTATCACTATAGTACTTTGTATTGAAAACTTGTATAAATTATTTTTAAATGCTGGTCTCGTAGACACAAAAATGGGTATTGTCGGCCGGTTGAAAGGGCCTTTCGGAAATTGAAAGGCGGCCTTGCCGACAACTCCGTCTCCTTGACATTTGTATGGAAATGTTTAACAAACGTAGAAGCAAGGCATCGACCTGTGATAGTTGCGTCACTATATTGCAAAGAATATAATGGCATTTAATGGCTCATCCTGGTAAAATAGTTTCAATATTGATATCGAGTTGCAGCTAAAACCGGGCGATATGACTGGTATTGAACGAGTGTACTGGCGGGCAACTCCTAACCAAAATCCAGCAACACAAAGGAAAGGGATTGATTGAATGAAGAAGCGGTTCACTTGTTTGTTCCTGGTACTCGTATTATTAACAACTCTCGTAATGCCAGCCATGGCCAGTAAAGCACCTACAGTTATTTTAGATGGAAAAACACTGACCTTTGATGTGCCTCCGATGATTCAGGACGGGCGGGTATTGGTTCCGATGAGCGCTATTTTTGAAGCAATGGGCGCCCAGGTAAGCTGGGATGTCGCAGCCGGCCAGGCTAAAGGCGTAAAAGACGGGATCACAGTGATAATCCCTGTAAATTCAACTTCTCCGACTATAAATGGAGTCGTAAAAACCCTGGATGTACCTGCGCAGATAGTGGATGGACGCACCCTGGTGCCGCTGGGCTTTGTCAGTATGGCATTTGGGTGCACCGTATCCTGGGACTCTGCCACTCAAACAGTCACCATTACATCAGCAGCTCTGCCAAAAACCATTGAGTACAAAACCTACACCAACAACGGCATCGGCTATTCCTTACCATATCCCAATATATTTGACGCTTCGTTTGATGCTGCTGATGGAAACGGAGTTTCCATGGAAACAGCTGACCATTTATATAATCTGAAGATATGGGCTGAAATGAACAACGTGAAAAATAAAACCGGTCAAGATCTACTGGCCGATGCTAAAAACCGGGTGGCACATATCACTTCGGAATATGCCGATCAAAAATTCTATCGCCTGACCTACGAGGGCGGGGAAAGTGGCCAGGGCCCTGAAATAACTTTCTACGAGTGCGGAATCGTAAGTGCCGATAAAGTAGTATTCTTCTGCATTTCCTACCCCAGCAGCCAGGAGGTTTTATTCACAGGTATAGTTGCTCATATGACCCAAGAATTAACTAAGATCTCCCTGGCCAACGGCTAAAGATTTCAAACAAATAAATAGAGCGCAACAAGAGAGGCCTTAACGGCCTCTCTTTTGTAGTATTATGGTGCAGGAGAAAGATATTTTTTTTAGTAAAATTGAATGTTTTCTACAGATAAATCGTTTTAATAGTAGGGGATGAATTATGGCGTAATTATCAAACGGACAAGGCATGAAATAGCCCCGGATTTTGATATAAGGAGTTCAAAAGATATGAAAAAGAAAATATTGAAGATAGTTCTGCTGGTAATGGTAATTGGCGGAATATATGGCGGGTATAAATTGCACGAATTAAACAAGGTTCCCCAAACCCGGCTGACTGCAGGCAGTTATTACCCGGGCATGGCGCCTGATGCGCACCACCACTACATACAACTGCCTATTGATCATAATGATCCCTCCCTGGGAAGCTTTACTGATTTCTATTACCTGAGCCCCAATTTTAAAGCAGGCGATCCGGTAATCTTCTGGCTTTTTGACAATCAGCAAGAGGCAGTTGGAATGCTAACCAGGCCGGAACACTTTGACTATTTTGAAGAAAACCTGGAGGGCCTCTCCTATGTTTTAATAGGGAACCGCGGTGTTTCTCCCACTCTCTTCCCAGAAGTATTCAATAGTGACGGATCAGTAAACTACGCCCGCGCAATGAACCTTTATGGCTCTAACCAGCAAGTAGAAGACATTGAAGCAATTCGGCAGGATATGCAGCGCCAGGGGCTTCTCCCTTCTGATGGTAAGATCATGCTTTACGGAGGATCGGGAGGGGGAGTGCTGGAGCAGCAATTTTTAAACAAATATGGTGAACACGTAACACGAGTTTTGATTGAGTCCAGCGGAGGGCCGGATCTGGCTCGACAGCACGGTGAAACCTTCATTACCAGAACCTATAAATCAAATCCCCGGGTTGCTGAAGCCTACTTTTCATGCCTTCACGATGCTGGCTCTAAGCCAGATCTAGCTTTTATGCTTTTTAAAGTAGGGCTGCAAGGGCAGACCCAACTGCAAACATCTTTAATGACCAGTCAAACTGAATCAGCCACCTGGAATGAAATATATGCCTATTTAAAAACCTGGTTAAAACCAGAATACAACTATGAATTAATCAGCTACTTGATGAATCTTCCCTCGGAAGTGGAGGTTAAAGTGCGAGTCTATGAGGTGTTAGGGGCTGACCTGGATCAGTATCAGCCGGCTTCAGCCCAGGATCTAGTGCTGGGCTACGAGTGGGCGGCCGATCTTCTGGCTGATTTCATTAAAGCCGGACGCGCCGGAATAATCGCCCCACCGGATTTCAATCTTGACCGTTCTGGATATAAGGGAGAAGTTCTAATCTGGGCCGGTAACAACGACCAGGATTTTGGAGCCCAAATGGGGCGCTGGCTGGCCGAGGCGTATCCCAATTCAAAATTGGCCCTTTTTAATGACGCCCATGCCAGAACCGCCTACCCTGAATATTACAGCGGATTCCGGAAAGTATTTTTCCAAACCGGATTATATTCGGAAGAAACTCAGGCTTATTTTCAAGATGCGCGGCAGTTGAGTAAATAATAAACAGAAAAATATTTAGTTGGGGATGTGGGACCTCTATGGTGCCTAAAGAGCAAGTTTTAACAGGACAAACGGGCTTTTTTAAGAGACCGCGACATTATTGGCAAATATTTCAATAAAGACCCGTCCAACTTGCGGTAGAAGAAGCACAATATGAATATAAACAGTTTGTTAATTAAGGGGATGCCAGGGGGGAAATGGTATCAACACCTCGTCCCCCTTGGCCCCACCAATATCTAAACCAGACTCTCCAGCATTTCTTCCGTTGACGGAACCTGAAGGAAGCGTTTCCGGAATCTCTCTAAAGACATAATTTTTCTTTCGGCGAAGCCGAGCAGGGCGTTTATTCCCCAGTAAACGCTCAATGCGGCAGGTGCTTTCCATAGAAACACCAGCCCCAGAGCGATCGGCAGGATAAACATGATTAGGTTTTTACTTTCGGCGGTAAGGCTAGAAAGCCCCTGCATCAGGCTGCCGATCACAGGCAGGATATGAAAACTGTCGGGGTTGCTGACAGTCAATATCCATGGAATGAGAGCGCTCCCAACGGTTGTGCTCAAGTGGAGCAGCGAAAAGTACAGTGAAAAGAAAACCGGTGCCTGGATGACCAGTGTAATAAAAGGAAGCAGCGGATTTACCTTGTATCTGGTCATGACTTTGGCCAACTGTGCATTGATTTTTTCGGTTTTATCCTTGAACCTTTCAGATAAGGATTTCCTAACCTCGTTCAGGTTTTGAGACATCATCATCGCTTTTTGTTGTTTTACGGATAGGGGAAACATGACCAGTTTGATCGCCAGAGTAATGAGAACGATCGCCAAGAACCAGTCGCCGGTTAGCCCGAGCAAAAACGCCAATGCCCCATTAAATGGGGTGCTGAATAAATACATTTTTTGTGCCTCCTCAGTTATAGATTAAGCTGACTGAGGTGCAAAAAAAGGTGTTTCATCGTTATCTGAGGCAGTTTTGATCATTCTTCGAATGCGAAAGGATATTTTTATCCGGGGGGTTATGAAGGACGTTATCTTTACAAGCGTGGAGATCTGGAGTGTGGCTTTATCATTGCTAAAGCGGGAATCCAGGCGGTTGTTTATAAGCCTTATACCTAACCAGGAGATGGTCAAAATCAAGGCAATGTTTAATGTTATGGCTAAAATAATGGAGTTATCAATGTTGATTGTGCCCACCTCCCAGATATTAATATAACATTATAATCATAATAGGACGCAATTACAAGAAACCATTATATGTGATTTCTCTGGATTGGCTTGCGACCTTTAAATAAAGAGAGGGCGGTGGGGAGGTTTATCTCGTCCGTCTATCGCTCCTGTTGCGCTGCTTGGCTTCATACATTAATCCATCAATATATCCAATGAATTGATCCTGACTCATCCCGAGTGCGGATCGAATATATCGCTACCAATGCTCAGATGCTTCGTATACGCTCTGCCATTTCTATTCGGTCAGGTTTACTACCCGCAATCCAAAATCAGCGTTAGGATCGTAGGTCACCTCTCCCGAACCTATATTCAGGTCCTTAAGAAATCTCCCTTCAAACCAAAATGTTTCGTAATAACTGTTTTTGTGTACCGCTTGCAGATAAAAACCAACAAAACCGATGATCGTTACCTTGGTATTTTCACTTGTGTTGCGCGGAAGCAGCTTATCTACAATCGGAATAAGCATAACGCGGGGGTCTCCAATCCTGGCTTTCGTATAATCAGTGTTGTGATCGGCCGTAATCCTCTTTTGAAATGTATCTACAGATGGTATACCGCCGCTTGAAGGAGCATAGTAGAGCATTTTTTGATTGAGGGTAAAAGTCTCGTGATAGCCCTTTTCCAGATAGGTCAAGTAGTTCTGGAATTCCCGGCTGGGATTTGAACTAGGTGTTATCTTTACATTCATATAGTCAAATTGATACGGATATGGATTGGTTAGCGGATAAGCTGGATATTTGGCCTTGTAGTCAGAGGGATAACTATAACCGTTTGGATATGGCCCGCCGCCATACATCCTCATAACATAAACAGTATCGTAATTAAATGACGCCGGTTTGGCGATCACAAAAGGCACGATCCAGGGCACGCTGGCGGCTACGCCGATGCATGCCGTAGCGTCGGCGCTTAGGTCACTCTTGCTTATCCCCAATACCTTGGCAAAAAATAGTGGCACATTGCGCTCAATATGGACGTTTATAGACCTTTTATCTGCCGGTATGGTCACTGACACAGTATCATCTGCATTGCCATTAGTAGATGCATAGGTTCTTGCAACAGTGTCCGCTTTTACTCGATCATCAGGCAATTCCTGAGCTCCAGCCAAACAAGCGGCATCAGCTGCATTTTGCAGAACGCCTTTTTGATATGCCAAAAGTCCAACATCAATTGCCAATGCCAAAAAACCAATTAGTACAACGCTAGCCAATGCAACCAGAACTGTTGATTGACCGGATTCGTTTTTAAATAGTTTATATAACATTTCCATCTTTCCTCGTTAATAATTAATCATAAACAACACAATTGTTGCACAAATTAAACCAAAGGTCATAGTCTACTACACAATTAAATATAATATAACAAAATTACCATGGGAATTACTTGAATTATTTGTCGGATTTTGGAAAGTTATCGAGAAAGCGTAAAAAATAGTTGAAATGTCTAATCGAAAAGTAGATGCATTTTACCGGCCGTTTCTACTTCTTCAGTTGAGAAAAAGATATAATTAATCATATTGACGTCAACTTAAGGAAGCCGATACAATGAATATCCTGACAATGGATCAAGTAAGTAAAACCTTTGCAGAAAAGAACCTTCTTTGCCAGGTTAGCTTCGGGATCGAAGAAGGAGAGAAGATTGGCCTGCTGGGTGTCAACGGCTCCGGTAAATCGACCTTTCTAAAGCTGGCCGGCGGAAGGGAAGAACCTGACCGGGGAAGCATTGTCTGGCATAAAAATCTGCGTATTCAGTACCTTGCCCAGGAACCTTTTTTCGAACCGGAGGCCACCGTTATTAATACGGTTTTGAGCGGCGACTCCCCGGGCATGACCGCCTGGCAGCGCTACCGTACGCTGCTGAAGCGTATTGACCGGGAAGGTGAAAACGAGGCCCTGCACCAGGAGTTGCTGCGGGTGAGTCAGGAAATGGAAGCCCATGATGCCTGGACCCTGGAGAGCGATGCCAAAGGCATACTGAACCGGCTGGGGATTCAGGATTATGCTGGGATAATGGGCCAGCTCTCGGGAGGTCAGCGGAAACGGGCAGCTCTGGCGGCCGCCCTGATGAACTCCGCCGACCTGTTGATTCTGGACGAACCTACTAATCACTTAGATAACCAGGCTATTGACTGGTTGGAAGAATATCTGCAAAAATTCCATGGGGCTCTCTTGATGGTTACCCATGACCGCTATTTCCTGGAAAGGGTAAGCAGCCGCATTATCGAACTGGACCGGGCCGGATTGTATTCATATCCGGGGAATTACAGCACCTTCCTGGAACGCAAACTGGAGCGCGAGGCCATGGAAGCTTCTTCGGTCGAAAAGAAACAAGCCCTCTTGCGCAAAGAACTGGCCTGGATAAGAAAAGGTGCCCGGGCGCGCAGCACCAAACAAAAAGCGCGCATCCAGCGATTCGAAAAGCTTCAAAACGAGCAGGTTCAGATAAAAGGCGACAAACTGCAGATATCCCAGGCGGCCAGCCGGCTGGGAAAGAAGACTATTATCCTGGAGGATGTCACCCATGGTTATAAGGAAAATAGGTTAATACAGGATTATTCCTGCATTCTGGAACGAGATGAACGCTTGGGGATGGTGGGTGCCAATGGGAGCGGAAAAACAACCCTGCTGCGCATTATGAGCGGCGAGCTCACCCCCGACAAGGGCCGGGTGGAAATAGGCAGCACGGTTAAAATTGGCTATTTTCCCCAGCAAAGCACCGGCCTCCCGGAGGACATGCGGGTTATCGATTACATTCGCGAAGCGGGAGAATACCTGAAAGCCGGGAAAAGAATGCTTAGTGCCTCCCAGATGCTGGAGACCTTTCTTTTTTCACCGGCCGCCCAGTGGACCACCCTGCAAAAGCTTTCCGGCGGGGAAAAGAGAAGGCTGCATCTGTTGCGGGTGTTAATGGAAGCGCCCAATGTTCTCCTGCTGGATGAACCAGGAAATGATCTGGATATAGAGACCTTGACTATCCTGGAAGACTACCTGGATGATTTCCCCGGAGCAGTGGTAGCCGTATCGCATGACCGTTTCTTTTTAGACCGGATATGCGACAAGATGCTGACTTTTGAAGGGAATGGGAGGCTTGCGGAATACCCGGGCAATTACTCTGATTATTTACGCTATTCCAACGCCCGGCCCAATAGTGAACTTAATAAGGATGACAGGCCGGTCCGGGAAATAACACCTGATAACCATGCCAAGGCCAAAAACAAACCACTTAAATTCACCTTTAAAGAGCAGAAAGAATTTGAAGAAATAGATGCCCAAATAGCCAGTGGGGAATACCAATTAGCGAAGTGCAACCATCAAATCGAACAGGCTGCCAGCGATTATCAACAGCTGGAAATACTATTGGTCGCCCGGCAAGAAATCGAGCAGCAGCTGGATGATTTACTGGAGCGCTGGACTTACCTCACTGAACTTGCCGAAGCCATCGAGAAGCACAAGAAGCCGGGCATGTAAGGGTTATCCTACAATCCCTTTTCCTTGGCCAATTTTTAAACACACGATTCTTATAATGCATCTATACTATTGTCTAAAGACGATAGTTTCAGAAGAGACTAAGCTTATTTTGGGGACGCCCGGCAGTGAAAGTAATGAAACAGGGAATAAAAAGGGGGAAAATTCCTGCCCAATTATTTGCACAATGTGTTATAATATTATCAAGATAAAAGATATACAATGCTAAGAGGCAATCGGGATCAGGGGGACGTACGTAATGTTGTTTGACTGATGCAAAAACCCGAGTGCTTGAACCAAAAACCTCGGAACTAAAACCGAGGCTTTTGTATTTTTACAGGAATGAACAGGGTGTCAAAATAGTTTAATCGTGATTCAAGGCTTAAGATTGCCGCGTCGCTTCGCTCCTCGCAATGACCCAATATAGATTAGTTGTCATTGCGAGGAGCGAA
>JBDKUE010000204.1:0-11717 GCA_039679855.1 Syntrophomonas sp. | reverse complement strand
TTTATATTCACAAATTATTTTCCCTGGAATGCGGGCTTTCTCTTTTCCAGGAAGGCTCCCATTCCTTCCTTCTGATCGAAGGTGGAGGAGCACATGCCGAACATGTCTGACTCAATACTCATGGCTGTATCTAAATCCGTCTGCATTCCCTTGCCAATGGCGAATTTGGCAAAACCTACGGCCAGACAGGCTTTGGATGCAATTTCTTTGGCCATTTTTTTAGCTTCGTCCATCAGTTGATCGGCCGGGTATACGTGGTTGACCAGGCCTATACGATAAGCCTCATCAGCCTTGATGTTATTGGCCCGGTAGGTTAATTCCTTGGCCCGGCCTTCACCTACTATACGCGGCAGGCGCTGGGTCCCGCCAAAACCCGGAATGACTCCCAGGCCTACTTCGGGTTGGGCAAAAAGTGCATTATCCGCTGCCAGGCGAATATCACAGGCCATGGCCAGTTCACAGCCGCCACCCAGGGCAAATCCCTTTATCGCCGCGATCACCGGCTTCTCCAGCAACTCGAACATGCGCATGGTCTTTTCCCCGTAATCGGAAAATTCACGGCCTTCCACCGCCGACAGGGGCTGCATGTAAGCTATATCAGCGCCGGCGACGAAGGCCTTGTCTCCAGCTCCGGTCACGATCATAACTTTGATACTCGGATCGGCAGCCACATCCTCAATGGCCATTCTGATTTCGCTCAGAGTATCTTTATTCAGGGCGTTTAAAGCCTTGGGACGGTTAATATAAAGGATGGCCAGGTAGTCTTCCTTTTCCAGAATGATATTTTCAAAGGCCATTTTAAATTTTTCCTCCCATCAAGATTGAAGCTTACGTTTTTGGCTTAGTAGTTATAGAAGCCCTTCTTGGTCTTCATACCCAGCCAGCCGGCCCTTACATACTGTTTTAATGGAGGAGCGGGACGGTATTTGGGATCGCCGGTCTCTTCGAACAGGGTCTTGCAGACTTCCAGAGCGATATCGATGCCCACCAGGTCGCCAAGTGCCAGAGGTCCCATCGGCCAGCCGGCGCCCAGTTTCATAGCGGTGTCGATGTCAGCAACACTGGCCAAACCTTCATAAAGAATAAACGCAGCTTCGTTGATGCCCGGTACCAGAATTCTGTTAACTACAAAGCCGGGGCCTTCTTTGACCTGAATAGGCTTTTTATTAATGGCCTTGGACAGTGCGAATACAGCATCAACCGTTTCTTGAGAAGTCTGAGCTGCTGCGATGACTTCGATTAACTGCATAACCTGAGCGGGATTGAAGAAATGCATGCCGACTACTTTGTCCGGTTTCTTATAAGCAGTGGCGATTTCAGTGATGGGCAGAGCCGATGTGTTGGTGGCCACAATTATATCATCACCAAGAATGCCGGACAGCTTACTGTAAACGTCTTTCTTTATGTTCATCTTCTCTAAAACGGTTTCCAGGACAAAATCTGCTGCAGCGACGTCTTCCAGCTTAACAGTTCCGGTAATTTTCAGAGCGTCTGCGGTGCCAGCCGGAACTTTTCCCTTTTCTTCCTGTTTGGCTACGCCTTTTTTTACATTGGCTATACAGCGATCCACCACTTCCTGGTAGATGTCATATACTAAAACTTCTTTGCCGGCTACCGCGAAGGCCCAAACTATACCGGTACCCATGGTGCCTGCACCCAAAACCGCGATCTTATTGAATTCCATTAACATACAACCTCCTAACAATATTTCTTAAGTCACCGCTTAACCTTTACAGTTTCTGACATACCCCCTTCTTCTTAAAAATACATCTATCCATGATGGCTAATCTGTAGGCTGTTGTTTATACTTGTTAATTAAGCAAAATGCGTGCCAAATTCCAAAAATGTTTTTTAAAAACTCAAAAAGGGCGGCCTACCGCACTTTGCGGTAAGTCGCCCTTGATCAAATCAAAATTATTAAAATATTCCACTATCCCATATTGGGATAGTGATTATCCGTGAGAAGGCCGTTATATTAACAAATAATAATAAATGAAGCCAGTCTCTCAAATTGGGATACCAGAATATGGAATCCATTTATTGTGTTTCCGCCAGAGCTAAATTGTTTACTCCAACCCATACTTCTCCAGCTTGCGATAAAGTGCCGAGGTGTGAATACCTAGCAATTTGGCAGTATGAACCTTGTTGCCATGAGTCTTTTCCAGGGCTTGGATAATGATCTGTTTTTCCAACTGCTCTATAGCATCGGGCAGGGTAACATTGTTGGCAACTGATTGTTCGTCCTGCAAATAGGTTTTTTCCACCAAACTGGGGAAATGCTTTATAGTCAGGCTGTTTTCTCGATTCATGTCCGCCAGATTCAAAGCTCTTTCCAGCAAATTTTCCAACTCCCGGACATTTCCCGGCCATGAATAAGTCTGCATCAGCTCTATAGCTTTATAAGATATTTTGGTTAGGTTAATTCCCAGCTGGCTGTTTATCTTTTCGATAAGTTTGTTTACCAGCAAAGGGATATCATCACTTCGCTCTTTAAGAGACGGGATGCTGATTCGCACCACATTAAGGCGGTAATATAAATCCTGGCGAAACTTTTGTTCGGCCACCATCTGCTCCAGATCGCAATTGGTGGCGGCTATCACTCTGACGTTGACATAAATTGGTTTAGTTCCGCCCACCCTTTCAACCATTTTGTCCTGCAGCACGGTCAATAGCTTGGTCTGCATGGGCAGGGGCATATCGCCGATTTCGTCCAGGAAAATGGTTCCTCCCATGGCCAACTCAAATTTACCCGGTTTACCCCCCTTTTTGGCTCCGGTAAAAGCTCCTTCCTCATATCCAAACAACTCTGATTCTAAGAGATTTTCAGGCAGGGCTGCACAATTGATTCGTACAAAAGGATAAGGCCGGCGGCTGCTAAGATTGTGTATGGCATGGGCGAACAACTCCTTGCCGGTGCCGCTTTCACCAGTAATAAGGACGGTTGATATAGTGTGCGCAGCTTGCTGGGCCAAAGACTTAACCCGGGTAAAGTCATTTGACTCACCTATCAGATCTTCAAAATCCCATTTGGCTCTATAACCCTGGCGAAGTTCTTCCTTATATATATTGAGTTCTTTTTCCGTTTCCTCCAGCTTCTTCATCAGGATCTTGGCTCCGGACATGTCCATAAACAAACTGCGGGCACAGGCGCCAATAATCTTGCCGTCTTTAATTATGGGCAGGCGGGTAACAATATACTCCTGTCCCTGGATGGAAAAGATGTCTGCTTGATCAATGCGCCCGGTTTTTATCGTTTCCATAAGCAGAGATGTGGGACTGACCTCTTTTATATGTCTTCCCACCGCCTTACTTTTTTCAACTCCCAAAGCATCCAGATAGGTTTGATTTATGGCAGTAATAATGCCGTCTTTATCGACTATGACATAAACCATATAGGGACTTTCTATGAGGGCCTCCGATACAGCCCGAAATTCTTTTTCAGTTTCCTGCAGTTTTTGCATAAAAACTTTGGCCTCAGACATATCCAGGAAAAGGCTTTTAGCTATAGCCCCGATTATTTTTCCATCTTTAATAACCGGCATCCGGCTCATAATCGTATCCTGACCGTTAACCGGCCAGATTACCGCCTCGTCAACCCGCCCCGTCTTCAGAACGGCGGGAAGCTCTGAGTTGGGAAAGATCTCCAGGATATGCTTCCCCAGTACGTCTTCCTTATTACGCCCGATGATATTTAAATAGGTTTGATTCATGGTAGTGATGTAGCCATCCTTATCCACTATGACATAAAGCATATATGGGCTTTCAGTTAAAGCCTCCGACAGGGCTTCAAATTCCTCCTGGGTTTCCTTGAGTTTCTCCATCAAAATCTGGGCTCCGGACATGTCCAAAAACAGGCTCTTGCCAACTGCCCCGATGATTTCACCATTCTTAATGATGGGAAGGCGGGTTACTATGGTGTCACGTCCATTTATAGGCCAAATGTCAGCTTTATCTATGCGCCCGGTACGAAGTACTTCCGGCAGCCTGGATTCTGGTATTACCTCTAAAATATATTTACCGATAACATCCTTTCTCTCCAGACCCAGGGCATCCAGATAAGTTTGATTCATCATGGTTATATAGCCTTGTCTGTTTATAGTTACATAAACCATATACGGTGTTTCAATGAGCGCTTCGGAAAAGGCCTGAAACTCTTCTTCAGTATCCTGAAGTTTTTGCATTAAAATCCTGGCTCCGGACATATCGAGAAAGAAACTCTGTCCTATAGCACCTACTATTTCGCCGTTTTTTACAATGGGTAGGCGGGTAACCACGGTATCCTTACCGTTGATGGGCCATATATCGGCTTTATCAATCCTTCCTGTTTGAAGTACTTCTGGAAGTTCGGAGTGGGGAAGCACCTCCAGCACATGTTTCCCTACCGCTGAATCCAATCCCAACAGATCAAGGAAAGTCTGATTCATTACTGTAACATAACCGTCCCGGTCGACGATAACCAAAGCCATATAGGGACTTTCAACTAAAAGTTCATTAATGTCTAAAAGGTTAAAATCTAACACTTAAAAAGGCCCCCTTTATTTCGTGTCGCTTTCTCTCTCTATTCTCGCTATATTTTAACACTTATAGGCCCGGTTATTTTACAACAAAAAAATGGAGTCTTGTGACTCCGCTTTTGACCGTATCAAATATGAAGAGTTTTCCCCTTTAACGGGACCTGAATATCTTAAAGACAAAAGTAAGCAGCCATAAACCCACAATGTACAAGGCTGCCAGCTGAAAATTATCCAGATCCCGGAAATCAAAAGTGCCTGCCCACAGTAGACCGCCGCATATTACCATGCCTTCCGTTAATCGCTTTTTCATGCATATAATCAACCTGGTCTGCTGCCCGGCCGGGTCCTCTCTTTCCGAAGTATGATTATGCCATTAATGCTTATTGTATTTTATCATCTTATATTTAAATGCCGGGGTTATTTCCTTCTGATTGTTGCACATACTCTACTGTGGGCAGATGTTAAGGTTATTGTGAGAGCCTAGCCTACCCACCACTGGCTGATGGCGGCCCAGCGATCAATTACCCCTGTGATGGTATCCAGGAATCATGGAGGGACACCTTATCTGTTTGAGAACTATGCGGATTCGGGAATGATTCAATATAAATGATCAAGCTTATGTTTATAATATGACTATTGTATCGCGTCAAAATTAGGTCTCTGCCAATAATGGTGGTAAAATATGTATATGACTTCAGTGTGGAGGTTACTCGGTGAGCAAGGAATGGGAAGTTAAGGTAGCAGCGGGCATAGAATTTTGGATCATGAGAAAGTCTGCGGATTCAGATGAATTCTGCATAATGAGGAAGCCTTCTGATCGGGCCAGTGTTGGCGAACCTATAAGGTATTTTACGGCCGATTCCATAAACCAGGCCATTCAAAAGGGATGGGAAATAGCCAAACAATATAAATTGCTATAAAGGAAAAAAGGCCACACCTGTTAAAAGCGCGATAAGAAGAAAGCCAACTAATAGATTGTAATCGTAGGTGTTTGGCAGTTTTCAAATTGGTGGGGCAACTCATAGCCCTTGTCTACAAAAATACCGGGGCTAGAAACCCCGGTATTATGGTGTTCATATGGTGGGCGCAGAGGGTTTCGAACCCACGACTTCTACCGTGTGAAGGTAGCACTCTCCCGCTGAGTTATGCGCCCATTGCCTGTTTATTATATCATTTTAAGCCTTAAGGGTAAAACTCCCGGGGCTTTTTGGCTACTTGAAAAAGGTGCCGCTTACTATCGTCTGCATGCGGTTTGGTCCCACTGCTACTATTGACTGTTTGATCCCTGACAGTTCTTCAATTTTATTTATATAATTGCGGGTGTTTTCCGGGAGATCGGCAAAGCTGGTAATATGGCTGATGTCCTGTTTCCAGCCTGGCATTTCAATATACACCGGCTCACACTCCTGTAGAACGGACAGGTTCTCCGGGAAGTCATAGATCTGTTCACCCTTATAGCTATAAGCGGTGCAGATCTTTATAGTATCAAACTGGTCAAGGACATCCAGCTTGGTGATGGCCATGCTGGTTAATCCGTTAACCCGGACCGCGTAGCGTAAAATCACCGTATCCAGCCATCCGCATCGGCGGGGCCTTCCGGTAGTAGTGCCGAACTCGGCTCCCTTATCGCGCAGGGCCTGCCCGATTTCACAGGTAAGTTCGGTCGGGAAAGGGCCTTCACCCACCCTGGTGGTATAAGCCTTCACCACCCCCAGGACCTGATCGATAGAGGTGGGCCCAACGCCAACTCCTATGCAGGCGCCTCCGGCGGTGGGATTGGACGAAGTTACATAGGGGTAGGTGCCGTGGTCTATATCCAGAAGGGTTCCCTGGGCGCCTTCGAACAATACTTTTTTTCCTTCTTTGATGGCATTATACACCAGCAAAGATGTATCCGCCGTATATTTGCGCAGGGTCTCGAGCTGCTCCATTACCTCACCATAGAGCTCCTGGGCATCAAAACCCTTTTCACCGTATATCTCTTCAATGATGCGGTTTTTAAAGGCAACCTGGGCTTTAAAGGTCTCTTTAAACTGTTCTCCTCCGGTAATAAAATCCCCCAGGCGGAAGCCGACTCTATTGATCTTATCGGCATAGGCCGGTCCGATGCCCCGCTTGGTTGTTCCTATCTTCTTGTTGCGGTCTTCCAACTCATCGATCTTTTTGTGGTAGGGCAGCACCACCGGCGCCCTCAAACTTATGCGGAGGTGGTCGGTATCCACGCCCCGTTTGGCCAGACCGTCTAATTCCTCCAATAGCTTACCCAGATCAATTACGACCCCATTCCCAATCACACAAATGGTCTTGGGATAGAGAATGCCAGAAGGTATTAAATGGAGCATGAACTTTTCGTCCACTACCTCAACCGTATGACCGGCATTGCTGCCGCCCTGGTAACGGACCACCAAATCGGCTTGTTGAGCGAGGAAATCGGTTACTTTACCCTTTCCTTCATCTCCCCACTGTGCCCCCACCAATACTAGAGCTGACATTACTTCACCTCCTGGTCTAATGCGCACGCAAAAATAGCGCTGGTTTTACCAGCAAACTCATCTTAGCAAATGGCCCCTGAAGTGTCAACTACGGGCAGCTTGACCTTTGCCTGGTTTTTAGTCCGTCATATTATCGGAATTATAAGTAGGCAGGTGTTTTAGGAAGCAAAAATGTGATGGTAAGCTTCTCCGATGTTTTCTATTCCAACAATGTTTAAACCCGTAAATCCGTAGGGGATGTCCTTGATATTTTCTTTAGGAATCAAAAGGGTGCGCATTCCCGCCTGCCTGGCTGCCAGTACCTTTTCATTGATGGCTCCCACCGCCCTAATCCGACCTTGAATGGAAAGCTCCCCGGTGACAGCCACATCCTGCCTGACCGGTCGTTCCTGTATGGCGCTTAAGGTTGCCAGGTATATGGCAGTGCCGGCTGACGGACCGTCAACCCTGCCTCCTCCAACGATGTTTACATGCAGGTCGTAGTTGTGAAGCTTTTCCCCGGTTTCCATGCGCAGGACCGAGGCGGCGTTAAAGACCGAATCTCTGGTCATGGAACCAGCCGTATCGTTGAAACGAATACGCCCCTGACCTTTCTTTTCAGCCGGAAAGACCACTGCTTCCAATTCTAAAACCGAGCCCTGGAAGCCGCAGGCTCCCAAACCGTATATCTTGCCTATTTCCGAGATGTCACGGGCCAGTTGATTTTGCTGCGGCACCAGCCGGCTGTTCTGCACCGCCTCCCGAATATGACTCCCGGAGACTGCCATGCGCTGAGGTCCTCTCCTCTTTTGATTTATGGCCATGCCAAAGGCGTCCACCAGCAGCTTATTGGCTCCCCGGCCATCACTGGTGTACTCGCTTATTAAATTGGGCACTTCATCCTCGATATCAATGCCTAGTTTAACTGCTGATTTCAGGACTATCTCCTTGATCTGTTCGGGGCTCAAAGGTTGAAAGAAGACCTCCATACAGCGCGACCGAAAGGCCGGATTTATTTCCTCCCGGCTGCGGCTGGTAGCCCCGATTAAAATGAAGTCGGCTGGTACTCCCTGTTCAAAGATCTGTTTTATATAACGCGGTATCCGCTCATCACCGGGGTCGTAATAGGCTGAATCAAAATGCACTCTCTTATCTTCCAACACTTTTAAAAGCTTGTTTTGCAGAGTGAGATCCATCTCGCCTATTTCATCTATGAAGAGGATCCCCCCGTGGGCATCTGAAACCAGTCCCAGTTTGGGCTCGGGTATACCCTGCTCGGCCAGGTCGCGGCGCGCGCCCTGATAGATGGGATCATGGACCGAACCCAGCAGGGGGTTGGTGGCCTCGCGCGGATCCCAGCGCAGGGTGCTTCCGTCCACTTCTACGAAAGGCGCGTCATCAGTGAAGGGATTACCGTTTTTTCCCCTGACCATCTCCAGGGCCAGACGGGCGCAGGTAGTCTTACCTACTCCGGGAGGTCCATACAGCAAAATATGCTGGGGGTAGGGGGTGTTGAGCTTGGCAATAAGTGCGCGGATGGCCTGTTCCTGCCCCACAATATCCTCCAGGTTGGAAGGGCGCAAAAGATCCAGGACCGAACAATTCAATCTCTTTCGTTCCAGCTTTTCCAACTGGGCATATTTTTTTAAGGTTTGAGCATTTTCCGTAGTGTTGTTGGCTTCTTTGAGGATTTGAACTTCTATTTCGCGCAGGTATTCATTATAGCGTTCCTCAACGCGCTCTTGAATCCGTTTTTGCAGAGCTGCTTCAATTTCCCGGCGGGCGCAGTCTTCAATCACCATTTCCTCCAGACGTTCCAGGGCCGCCGGCAGGTCGTCTTCGGGCAGTTGATCGAGCGTCATATCTCTTTTGATCAGGCGGTGCAGGGCCAGCATTCGGTCTTCAACTTTTCGTGAGTCCAGGAGCTCAGTCACCTGGATCTTGTTGGCCCGCCGCTTTATTTCTAATTCCCCATAGGTGTTTTCCAATCGTTTGTACAGTGATTCGATCTTTCGGTGCAACTGAGAATCCTTATCGTAGGGTAACCCTTTTTTACTGCCTCTTTTCACCAAATCCTGTTTCACTGTACATCCTCCCGGCTTTATTCTGCTACGACTATGATGTTAAGCTCGGCCTGGATGGAAGGATAGATCTTCAACTTGACGCGGTATTGGCCCAGATGCTTTATCGGATCGGCCAAATCGATCTTCTTTTTATCAACGTCTACTTGCATGGTTTGTTTTAACACGTCAGAGATTTCCCGGGCGGTTACGGCACCGAACAATTTGTCTCCGCCACCCGTTTTAGCCTTGATTTCTATGGTCTTCCCATCCAGCTGCTCTTTAATTTGCTCGGCCCGGGCTTTTTCTTTGTCCTTTTGTTTTTGCTCCCGGACCTTTTTTTCCTGGGTTTCCTTCAAAATAGTATTGGTGGCTTCCCTGGCCAACCCCTGTGGCAACAGGTAGTTTCTGGCGTAGCCGTCAGCTACTTCCTTGACATCTCCCTCTTTGCCCAGATTTTTTACGGTCTGGTTCAATATCACTTTCATTCCGATTCCTCCCTTCGTGAGCGTAGCTTCCTAAAATCGAGGAGCGAGTCAAACAAGCCAAACAGGCTTAAAAATATTACCGCCGAAGGAAGAAAAACCGCACTTAAAACGATCAAAATTACCATCAGCCAGCGGCGGGAATTCGGATTCATTTCCCCCAGCTTGTAAATCACGGCTGCCAGGCCGTAATAACAGGTGATGGGTGCCATGACCACTAAAATATTGGAGCCGATATAGTAATATACGTCTTTTTGGTCATAACCCCACAGGCAAAAGGCCAAACCCGCAATAACAACCCAGGCCAAAACCCATGGCATGGCTTCATTTAAATATGGTTTTCTTATTAGACGATCTATTTTTCGCCTGAGGCTTAAAAAACTGGTTGTCAAGAGTATGAAAAATACTGCCACTATCCCCTGAAGATAGTAACTGGCCGGCAAATGGCGCGCCACGGTGCGGGACAGATTTTTAAAAGTAAGCTGCAGATCTTGTTTGCTGATTCCCTGCTTGGCATACATTTCCAACATGCCGGTGGATTCATAGGTATTGATGGCTTCTTCAAACCGCAGGTTGAGCTCGGTTTCCATTTCCCTTATGCCAATGCTGCCCTCGGTGAAATAGGCCCATCCCAGGTACATGGAAACACCGACCAGAACAGCAGCTATTCCCCAGGTTCGAATTTTGTAATAACCATTGCCTCGGGCTGCCAGGAATCCCATGGTGTATATGGCCAGACCGAAAAAACACCCAAAAGCAATGAGGGCTGCTGCACCCTCTTGTAGAATCAGTATAGTCCCATAGGTCCTGTGGACCAGGGCGACATAGAGCATTAGGCTAAAGCCGTTTAACAGAGCCATAAGCCATATATAAACCGGTTTAAAATAAAGACCGGCCAAGACTACCAGAATGCCCCAGGCAATGGTTAGAAGCAGGGTTAAGGCCGGGGCGGCCAGTAGCAGAAAACACAAAATAGAAGTAGTGAGAGCGTAGAAAATAAATGAATGAGGCTTGTAAGAATTGTTGTGCCCCATCTGATCAGCTGCTTGTTCTTCCACCTCTATATCGTCACCTCTTCTGTTGCTCTAAATATTTAAGTAATCCCATCAGATCCGTGTAGCCATCATCGTTCAAGTCCAGGCTGTTGGCCAGCTTCCATTTTACCATGCTCTCCATGGACTGGTAGCTCACCCCGGCCCGCTGCCCCAACAGGTAGGTGCTGATAAGGACTGTGGCTACTGCGTCACTGATATCTTCCTGATCTTTTTTCACCAGTGCTTTTAAAAGGGCGGCAACGGATTCAACCAGATCGGCTTTAATCCACTCCATTATGTTTAAATCACTGGTATATTCCAGTTCCTGGCCCTTTTTTCGGATCAAGCTAATACACCCCCTTTTCCCTGGAACTTTCTTCAATCCAGAGGGTTTTTCCTGCTTGTCTAACCGAACTCAAGCAATAAAAAAAGCCCTCAATAATGAGGGCTCTTTGTCTACTCGGCGGTGTAAGGCAGCAGAGCCATGGTCCTGGCTCTTTTTATGGCCACCGTTAACTGGCGCTGATGATGAGCGCAGTTTCCGGTAATACGCCGGGGAAGAATTTTCCCTCTTTCCGTAATGTAACGGCGAAGACGGGAGATCTCTTTGTATTCTATATGCTCGATCTTGTCGGCACAGAAATTACATTGTTTGCGTTTCTTTCTCCGCTCTTTTTTCAACTCTCTTACCTCCTCGGTCTAGAAAGGAATATCGTCTTCTCCATCCTGATCCACATAATCGACCTCGTTGAGGTTTAGTTCGCGCCCCAGGGCATTCCAATCATCTTTTTTAGCTTTGCCGCCGGATGAGCCAGAAGTGGAACCTGTCCCGCCTTTGTCCAAAAACCGGACATCGTCGGCAACAACTTCGGCAACTTTTCTCTTTTGCCCCTCCTGGTTTTCATAGGTTCTAACCTGCAGCCGACCCTCAACCGCGGCCAGACGGCCTTTTCCCAGGTAGCTGGCACAGGTTTCGGCCAGGCCACGCCACACTACGATATCAATAAAATCCGTTTCTTCTTTATTGAACTTTCGGTCGATAGCCAGGGTAAAAGTGCAAACCGCTGTACCATTTGGAGTGTATTTGAGCTCTGGATCCCGGGTCAACCTGCCAATTAAAATCACCCTGTTCAGCACGGTTCATCCCTCCAAA
>JBDKUE010000003.1:0-26436 GCA_039679855.1 Syntrophomonas sp. | reverse complement strand
ACTGCGGTCAAAGGCAACAGTGGCCTGGTAATAGGCTTTCTTGTCCACGCTCAACAGGCCTTCCAGGCAGTCATTGGTGTAAATAGTCGTGAAAAACGGTTTGTAATTGTAAAAATGATCTATGGCCTGGTCAAAGACCTGTTTGTCGCTGCTTTTGGCCTCCAATTGAATATAGCTGTTGTCGCCCCGGGCAAAAGGCTGCAGCTTGCCTCCGGAACCGTCTATGACCGCGCTCGACTTGCCGTATTTCTTCAAGACATCCAGCAGTGATTCAACTTCGACCTTGTCATTCATAGTGTAATGTTTGTGTTCTTCTGGAAAGGTGCCGGTTAAGAGTGTTGCCACACCCTCTTCAACCGTATCCGCAGGCAGGGTGACAGACTGCTCGTCCAGGATTCCCTCATTGGCCAAAAATCGAATATTGGGGGCCGGGCTGTTCCGGTAGCCCTCCGTATTCAGCCCATCGACCAGAATGAGAAAAACATACTGTACGGAAGGCGGCTCTTCCGCATGCACCGGCGCCGGCTGAATGGAAAGGCAAGCGCATATATAAATAATTATCATCAACCACAGGGATGGCCTGCGCTTCATAAAAGTCCCCCCTTCTATTTGTAAATGTATATTCCGAAGGGGTCTTTATATACCAGAACCGGGCGTTTGAATGCTATATAAACCGCCCTGCAAGCGGGACCGTAATAAAAGAAGTGTGTCCATGCCACGGGGGACATTCCTTACCGCCAGTTATTTAGATTTTCCTGAAATATCCCGAGTTTATAGATGTCAATAGCCTTCCATCACTTGGAGAGAGCCGAGGGAAGGTGTGTCCCCCTACATTAATAGCGGCCGCTTTTAATAATGGAATAGGCCAGGAACAGACCCAACAGGATTCCCGTGGTGAATCCCAGCTCCACCAGCGGTATGCGGCCCCAGAAGGCGGTGTGATCCTGGCGGGCTAAAAGCGAGGTGCCGACCACGATGCCGGCAATAATGATGGAAAGAGACAGGCGGTTGGACATGATGTCCACTTTGGTAATAAGGTTTTTAAGATAGGCGTGCTCCAATTTGATTTTAAGCTCGCCGTCCTCCATGATTTTAACCAGGTTAGTGGTGCTGCGGGGCAGCTGCCGGGCTACATCTAGATAGTCCAACGCCAGGTTTTGCACACTCTGCCGCACCTGACCCGGTGAGAATCGTTTTAAGAGCAGTCGCCTGCCATAGGGCTCGGCAATATCCACGATGCTCAGCTCGGGGTTGAGCTGGGAAACCAGACTCTCAACCGTCAAAAGCATCTTGACCATCAGGGAAAGCTGGGCCGGCAGGCGAACCTGATGCTTGATGGACAGATCAATTAGCTCCCTTAAAGCCTCTCCCACATTTATTTTGGACAGGGGAAGTCCGTAGTATTTTTGCTGTAAAAGGGCTACATCATAACGAAAAATCTCCCGGTTTACGTGCTCGGCTCCAGTACCAATCTGCAGCAGAGCACGAGCCACCCCTTCCGTGTCATAACGCATCATACTGGTTATAAGGTTCATGGAAAGACCTTTTAGATAATCGTCAACGACTCCCACCTGGCCGAAGTCGTAAAAAATGATGGCTTCCCCGTCAGCAATGGCAAGATTACCGGGGTGGGGATCGGCGTGAAAGAAGCCATGCTCAAAAAGCTGGTGAAACAAGGCGTCAACCAGATGGCGGGCAATTGCTTCACGATCGAAGCCCCGGTTTTCCAGTCGTATTATGTCCTGCACCTTGACCCCCTGGATGTATTCCATGGCCAGGACGCGCTGGGAAGTGAATTCCCACCTGACTCGGGGAATGACTACATGGGGATGGTCCTTGAAATTTTGGTGAAAGTGTTCGGCATTGCGGGCCTCCCGCAAGAAATCCAGTTCCGCCTTTAAGGCCTCCCCCAATTCTTCGGCCACTTCGCTGACCCGGTACAATCTTCCCCAGTTGGTTCGCTTTTCGGCCAGGCGGGCCAACTCCATCATAACCAGCAAATCCGTCTCTATTATGGCGGCAATGCCCGGACGCTGAATCTTGAGCACTATTTTTTGCCCGTCCCTGGTTAAAGCCTCATGCACCTGGGCAATCGAAGCAGCCGCCAGGGGCTGCATATTGAACCAGGCAAAATCCCGTTCCAGGTCAAGGCCAGCGCGTTCCAGGGTCTGAATTAGCTCAAGCTGGCTGAAGGGGGGCACCTCATCCTGCAGCTTTTCCAGTTCGCGGATGTAGTCCATTCCCAAGACATCGGGCCGGGTGCTTAACAGCTGGCCGATCTTGACATAAGTGGGCCCGAGCTCTTCCAGCATCTCCCGCAGGCGGCGCGGAAATGACTCGCCCCGGGTATACGGCGCCTGGGTTTCCTGTTTTTTCCACCGGTAGGGCAGGGAAAATCGCTCAAACAGGAAGCCATAACCGTACTTTATAAGGATGTTGGCAACTTCACGGTAGCGCGGCCAGTTTTTCAATTTGCTCATCTGCCGGGCGCCCATTGTATTCCCCCAAAAATAAATGCCGGGATGACCCGGCATTTATATATTTAGCCTTTATTGCTGCTGCAGTTTGCTCTCAATGGCTGCCAGCCTCGCTTCAATAGCTTCCAGGTCGGCTTTGGTTACCAGGGGAAAGTCACTGCGGATCTGTTCGAGCTCTTTTCTAATCGTGGTGCGAAACTCGGTTTTTTCTTCCTCGCCCCGCTTTATAACATCTTCCACCCATTGCTTGGCTTCATCGCGGTTCATTTCACCCTTTTCCACCATCTCTGAAAATACCTTTTCCGCTCTTTCGCGGGTCAAGGTCAAGGCTCCCAACCCAAAATAGACCATTTTCTTCATCATAGCTTTCATTCCCCTCCTTGTGCTTAAAGTATATCCAGATTTATGGTTAGCATACCATAATAATACGCCTTTTACTATCTTGTCCCCATAGGCGGCAAATCATACCTGCCAGGGAAAGACCGATGGTCATGCCGTCTTTTATTGACTACTGATCCTCCCCTACTCCCTGGCCAGGGGATGATCCAGAATTTGTTTCGCCTCCCTGATTAATATATACTAAAGGCAATAAAATCTTGCATTTCGGGGGTAAATATATGCCAAACCGCTACGCCAACCTGCTGCAATCAGCTATTGAAGACGAGCTGGAGGCCTATGAATACTATACCGGCCTCAGCCAATCTCTTAAGACTGAGGAGCTGCGCTCCGTTTTTGCCGCCCTGGCCGAAGAAGAACTCGGGCATCGGGATTATCTCCAGGAGCTCCTGGACAATAAACAATGCCCGGAATTTGATACTAATACCGACCTGCCCCGGGATAATGAAGCCCCGCTTCCGCCGCTTTCGAACCTGATGAAACCCCAGGACGGCATCACCCTGGCTATCAGCAAAGAGGATGAAGCAATGCGTGATTATCTCTTTATGGCATCCTGCGTGAAAGATAAAAAACAAAAGAAAGTCCTGGAAAACCTGGCCCGCATGGAACAGGGCCATAAAGAAAGACTGGAGAAAATCCTGGCCAGCGGCACCCTGCCGGAAAACTGGTAGCATTGCAATACTTAGCATTATCAAAGCGCCTTGCACCTATCAACGGCGGTATAACTTAATCTTTTAGTTTTTTACCGTTAGAGCGGTTGATTTCTCCGGGCAGGGATTGTATAATATCAATTGCGACATTCGTGGGCCATTAGCTCAACTAGGCAGAGCAGGTGACTCTTAATCACAAGGTTGTAGGTTCGATTCCTACATGGCCCACCAGTACGAATGAAAAAGCCACGCAGGTCTGCGTGGCTTTTTGTTCTTTTATAAGCAGGAGTCGATTAGCATATACTGTAAAACGTTCACAGTTTACTTTTGCATGCATTTATTCAAACGGCATAAAGTCCCTTATTTCCGTAGATATCAAGAGAACCGTCCCCTCAACACCTCGTCATCCTTTTTCTCTCAATTTTCTCTGATAGATTGAATTATCGGTACTTACCATTGCACTTAGAATTGTGATAAAAGATGACTGTTTTGAGGATTGTTTGGAGCTTGGAATAAACACTTTTGCCTTAGGATGATTTGATTCAGAATAAGACTCTGCTGATTGAATCGGCGCAATCACTCTATAACCCAATGCTACTTTCATGTCGTATTACCCCTTTATAAAAGCTGCGATCGTTCACTTATCATTTAATACGTACGGTGAATGTTTATTTCAGGGGTATTTAATATGGTAATTGTTGACAAGGCAAAAGAACCGTCCCCGTGCCCTGCGTTTAGCAAAGCACGGCTATAATCTGAGGGTATCCACAAATTAATAATCGCGAACGCCAGGTATACCGACTGCAAGCGGCGTGGCGATTTATGGTATGATATCGAAAAGAAAAGTCATTTGGCTGGCGGAACTCCCGATTTACGTTACACGCAGATAAATTAATTTCTTAAGGGGACAAAAACTAAGCTTATTGGAAAGGAGACGATAATAATGGGTAATAGTTATAAGGTGATTGATCAAAATAGCTGGAATCGCGCATTGCACTGTCAAATATTTAGGGACAGTATTGAGCCCTCGTATTGTGTGACTTTCGAATTGGATATAAGCAATTTCTTGGCAAAAGTCAAAGCTATGAAATACCCTTTTACAATGGCTTTGATTTTTATTGTTTCCAAGTGTGCAAACGAAATTGAAGAATTTAGGTACCGCTTTGTAGAAGGTCAAATAGTCCTCTATGATAGGATAGATACCGCTTTTACATACATAAACAAAGAGACTGAACTTTTCAAGGTTGTCAATGTTGCAATGAAGGATAACTTAGAAGACTACGTCGCCACAGCTATCGAAAAGGCCGAAAGCCAAAAAGAGTATTTTACAGGGCCATTAGGTAATGATGTATTTCAGTTTTCGCCGCTACCCTGGGTGTCATATACGCATATTTCACATACTAACTCTGGAAAAAAGGATAATGCCACTCCACTCTTTGATTGGGGGAAATACTTTATAAGGGATGGTAAATTCATCCTTCCGTTTTCTGTTCAAGTTCATCATTCCTTTGTTGATGGGATACATATTGGAAAATTGGCTGATTCTTTGCAGAACTATTTAAATAGGTTCTAATAATATAGTGGCCCACCATAAAAAGTAAAGAAACTCCTGCTCCCTATTCTAATTAGAGCTTCTTCAAAGGGTTTAACTTCTTTCTGTCTAAATACATACTCTCCCAGACACAGAGCATTTCCATTAGAATCAAGGTCTTCATACGAACCAACCATTTGGAGATTAGTGCTTTAACTCGGCTATTTCATCTCGATCAAGGATCTGGGGCGGCTCCTCCAGCCAGTCGTTTTTCATCATTAGTTTAGCGCCTTGTTCTGCATAGATGCCTACCTGGGTCATAAATTTACCGTACATGGCCATAATGTCATGCCGGGCGCTTACCGCGCCTGATACACCATACATTCCCGCTCCTATGGTGTTAAGCATATATACATGGAACATTATTAATTGGTCGGAAAAAGGCGCTATGGTCGAATCAGTGGCATCCAGATCTCTCGTGAATGAAAATATAATATGCTCTTTCCTGGCCATGTTAGTAATTGAATCTATTATAATGTCTGCCAGTTCAATACCCTCTGTGAGATAAGCCTGTACTTCCTTATGAGGTGATACCTGCCGGAAAGCTAAAAGGCAGGCTCTTCCCACTTCGTTGGTAAGGGCATTGTGGTAAAGGTGGGCTACCTCGATGGTCAATAGCGGCCTTTTTTCTCCAAAGAATCCGGTTAAAAACTCAGGTTTATGGACATGTTCAACCTTCGGTGATATTGTTAAATAGGGCGCCCGGGGCAGGATTCCTTTGGCCATCATAAAGTCAGTTACCTTTTTATTTAACCTCAATGTCGATTCCAATACGCTGGTATAAAAATCTATTATATCTGGACGTGACGCCATATTTAAATTGAGGGCGTTCATTGTCATGGACAGCCTTATCATATTTCGCAAATAATGAATCAGGTAAACTTCTGAAAACAAAGGGGGCGCACTGAGGTTAACGTCATTCTCGGTAAATCCCATAGGGATGGGTATATTCTCCTTACTGAAGACCTCGGCCACAAAGCTGGAACGCTTGATAGTACGGGGGGTTATCTCTGACATCAATTCCCTGATTTGCGGGTCCTTAACCACCCTTTCAAAATAGCTAAAAATACAATTAAGCATGGTATATTCCATGAATGTTGCCCAGAGTTGGGCGATTTCACTGGATGTAAGACGGGCATTATGCTGAATAGGAACTTCCTGATAGTTGACGGATCCGATTGTGTTTTGCTGCTCGTTCATTAGATTACCTCCGTTTTCATATAACTCATCTTTAAAATCGCAGCCCCATTAAAACGACAATTATTCTTCGAAAGGCATTAAAAACTTTGGATTCTGGTAATTGTCTATCAAAAAGCGGCTTTGTTCCCTATCAAATAATTTATTGTATTCAACTGTATTAACATAGCAGTCATAAATTGCATACGGATAAATCGGAGCCAGGTACAATAACCACTCAGGTCTAATCACCGCAACCGCCTGAGCAAAGTCTCCCACCAGAGTAGAATGAACGGCTGGAAGAAAATTCGCCAGGTAACCTGTGCCTATCCACCAGGTCAGTAGATAAAAACTGGTCGGCACCCTGTGCGTATAAAGATGTCCCAGGCCAGGCATAAGGGCCGAGAAAGCTGCAGCAATCCAGGGATTTCTTTTATCCATAAAGGCTATTTCCCAGGTATCAATCTTAAAAGGTATTATGGCTGAATCCTCACGGGTAGCAAGCAATGCGTACTTATTTAAATCCACCGAAAGCTGATAGCTGCTCCAAATCGCAAAAACCAGCACAGGAACATAAACCAGCAGCCATCTGGTGTCCAGAACCTGTTTGGCCAGTTCCGCCTGACCGGTCAGACCAAAGACAATAGCCTGGTTTAGATGCGCCATCGTGCTTACCGTAACGGCGGAGATAATCAATAAAAAGCCTTTGATATAACTGCCCATAATGAGAAAACCGAGGCCGGGAAACATACCTGACCAGAAGGCAGTTATCCAGGGGTTTTTCAGGTGGAGAAGGTTGATGGTTAGAGGAGAAACCAGCCCGATAGGACGGCGTTTACTTCGTATAGATTCGGGCTGCTTTTTTTCCATTTCTGCCACCTCCGTTTCTTATAGAGTTGCGCAGCCGGTCCAGTTTACCCACCCCAAGAGCCATATTATCCCATAGTACTTTTTCCACCATTTCATATTGCTCCGCTTTACATTGAATAGTTAGAACCACTTCGGTATTGCTTTTCCCTGCTTTAGCCTGATTGCGGGTTTCTTTAGCCAGCTTTTGTTTGCGCAATTTCCCGCCATAGTAATCAAGCAAGAAGCCGAGAAGAGCTCCGCCCACCAGACCGATTAAAGCCCAGACAATCGGACCCCATTTTAGGACAAAGCCATAGATAACACCCAGTTCCATGAATATAGCTCCTGAAACCGCAGCTCCATCGAATAGACTCATTCCGTCAGCCCGGTGGATGGTATCAAACAACTTTCTCTCTTCCATCCTTTTGTCCAGAGGAACCGCCAGGATATGCTCTCTGGCTATTCCCCTCTTTTCGAGATCGGTAATAGCCAGTTCTAAATAGGCCGAATAATCAAAAGAAGCATATACGTACATAGGACGTCCCTCCTTCATCGCGTCGGCATTGGGAAATTGGCATTCTGATAATTGTCGATCAGGTATCTTTGTTGCTCCTGACTATGCAGCTGGTTGTAGTGGATAGTGTTTATGTAGCTGTCATGTATAGCATATACGTAAATGGAAGGCAGAAAAAGCAGCCATTGCGGGTCAGAGACGGCTATAGCCTGGGCAAAATGACCGGTGGCGGTTAAGTGCACGCATTGAAAAAAGCTGCTTTTTACAGCGGTCACCAACCACCAGAACATTATTAGAAAACTCGTGGTGACTACCCGATGGGTGTAAAGATGGCCAAGACCGGGAGCCAACAGAGACAGTACAACCGCTAACCAGGGATTGCGTTTATCTAAAAACGCGATATCCAAACTATTCATCGCAAAAGGAAATACCACTGACTCCTCCCTGTCGGCCAGTATAGAGTATTTGTTAAGATCAGTCGCAGTGCGGGATGCTCCCCACATAATGGCGACATATATAGGAACATAAAACAGAAGCCATTTAGTATCCAATACCTGTTTAGCCATATCAAATTGTCCGGTCAGGCTGTAAAATATGCCCAGGTTTAATTTTGCCTGCACGTTTAGGAAGAATTCCAGGAATATCAGTATGAAGCCTTTGATGTATGCGCCCAGACTTACATACGCAAAACCCAGGTAGGAAGCTGCCCACCAGATCATTACCCACGATGATCTCAAATGAAGGAAATTTATATTATAGGGGGACAAGGTGCCCTTGGGACGGCGTTTATTTCTTACAGATTCGAATTGCTTTTTTTCCATCCAATCCACCGTTTTACTGTTTTTTTTAGTTTTACCGAAGCTTCCTGAAGATATGGTTGGTTAATAGAACCTGCCCAGGGAAATCAAACCGAATCGGTGGATTGATTCTCTTCGGAGGGGTTGAAAAGAAGTGAGAATATCAGCTATTTGATGTGACCTACTAATCAGGTGCATTACCTTTCATTTGGCCATTCTTATTAACGAAACGAATTGTTTAAATGATGTCAATATTGTTGTAGATATATAGTTATGCTATCATATTGTTTGATTATATAACTATTTGATAATCAAAGGATGGTGGAAACGTGGAACTAGCTGATGCCCTTATTGAGGAACTAACAGACCAATTGCTGAACTTTTTCAATGCTTTCTCCTCCTGGGAAAATTCCATTATCCGATCTAGCGAATTATCGGTATCCGAAGCCCACGCCATAGAAGTGTTGGGACAGTACGGGAAAATAAATATGAAAAATTTAGCCCAGAAATTAGGCATTACTACTGGCACAACTACTGTGACTATGGATCGGCTGGAAAACAAGGATTATGCTACCCGGGAAATGACCAAGGAAGACCGGCGGGTTTACTTGATCAGTTTGACCGATAAGGGAAAGGCTGCGTTCGAAGAACACCACAAGTTTCACCTTAATCTTACCCATCAGATGGTGTCCAATCTATCTGATGAAGAGATTGTTCAGTTGGTGTCTATTTTGAAAAAGCTTAATAACAGCACCTTTTAAGACAGGCCATAATTAAAATTCAGTTTTAATAGAATTAGGAGAGGTAGCAAATGATTGGCAGGTTTGCACGGCAACAATATTTAGACAAGCTCTTGAACATCCATGAATTCTACATGGCGGCTTTGGGAGCTATTTTAATTGCCTCCAGCTATTTACTGAAACAGTATCATCCGGCTTCAATATACAGTTCTTTGCTGGCATTGGCAGCAGTTCTTTTATTGGGCGGCCCGATCGTATGGAACGCCATAAAAGGCCTTCTCGAATTCCAAACTAATGTAGATGAGCTGGTCAGCCTGGCCATAGTGGCTTCAGTATTTATCGGCGAGTATCAGGCGGCAGCTGTCGTTGCCTTTATCATGGTATTAGGATCTTTGTTGGAGAAGTTTACTTCGGAACGAGCACGCTCGGCGATTCATTCACTAATAAAGTTAAATCCCGCTCAAGCCACGCTTCTAATCGATGACGAAGAGGTACCCGTACCTATTGAGGACGTAAAACGAGGCGACCTGGTGCTCATTAGACCGGGAGAGAGAATCCCGGTAGATGGTCTGATTATTCGTGGAGAAGCGGCAGTTAATCAATCATCATTGACCGGAGAATCTATGCCCGTTGATAAAAAAACCGGAGATCAGGTATATGCCGGTACGGTTATCTATAATGGCATGCTGGTAGTTGAGGTGGAGCGAGCGGGGCAAGAGTCCACTCTGGGCAGACTTATTCAACTGGTTCAGGATGCGGAAAACGTAAAAGCACCTATTTTAAGAGTAGCTGATCGCTATGCCAAATACTTTACCCCCACCATCATCGGACTTAGCATACTCGTATTTCTAGCAACCAGAGATATAAGCAGAGCCGTTACTTTATTGATAGTCGGATGCCCCTGCGCTTTCATACTAGCGGCTCCCACTGCAGTTACCGCTGCCCTGGGTAATGCGGCCAAACACGGAGTACTCATTAAAGGGGGGGCCCTTCTTGAGGAGTTGGGCAGAATTGATGCCGTTCTATTTGACAAGACAGGTACTTTGACTACCGGAGAACCAGTAGTTGCGAAGATTGTGCCTTTTGCTCCCCATACCGGGTATAGCCTTCTGTCAATAGCAGCATCAGCGGAAAAGTACTCCGAGCACCCTGTTGCAAGAGCCATCCTCAATGCCGCTCAAGAAGCCAATTATATCTTGAGCGAACCGATAAATTTCCGGCATATAGTCGGGAGAGGTATTGAGGCCCGGGTTGATGGGAAGCACGTTTTTGTGGGTGCAGTACATGAAGGCGATCCGGACTATGACAAGATTAAAAATGAGGATCATTCCGGAACTATCCTGATAATTAAGGAATCAGAAGAAGCGATAGGCTATCTGGCCATTACCGATCAAATACGTTCCAATGTAGGTCTTGTTATCGAAAATCTAGAAAAGATCGGCATTAGAAAAGTAGCCCTACTGACCGGAGACGGTTATGCCGCTGCATATGGAGTTTCTAAAAAGGCAGGCATAGAAGAATTCCATACCACCCTTCTCCCTGAGCAGAAACTGGATTATATTCGTAAGTTACAGCAGCAGAAATATAAGGTAGCTATGGTGGGCGACGGAATTAATGATGCCCCCTCCTTGGCAGCTGCTGATATAGGTATTGCAATGGGAGCTATGGGAACCGATGTAGCCCTTGATGCGGCTGACATCGCGCTGATGAACGATGAGCTAAACAAGATTCCTTTTGCTTTAAAACTCGGTAAAGCCACTTTGAAAACCATTAATTTCAATATAACCTTTGCCATGGTTTTCAACCTTTTAGCCATTATTGGTTCCAGTCTGGGTTATTTACACCCTATCAGCGGAGCCATAGTCCACAATGTAGGCTCTGTTTTTGTGGTGGTAAACTCCGCTATGCTGATCAGGAAGAATTTTAATTAGAACCATAAAAAAAGAAATCCCCCCATTCTGGAGGGCTTCTTTTTACTTTATTAACCCATTCCTATAGCAGCGTCTAAAGCGTTTGAAGATATTGTGGCAAATGTTAGAGGCTCCATTATGGCTTCCCAGTGAATGTACATCAAACGAGGATTATCAAAAAGCCAGTGGTTATGAACAGCAGTGATTTTAATTCCCTTGCCTTCCATTGCATCCAGGAAAGGCTGAACCTCCTTTTGTCGATATACAAACTCTCCAAAGCATAGTGCATTGCCATTACTATCTAGATCCTCAAAAGAAAAAGACATATAAAATACCACTTTGGAATTAGTCTTTCTCCCTAATATTTCAGCATTTATATCATTGCGCATTCTGGTAACAAAACAAACGCCCGCAGGAGCATCCGTTTCTTCTTCACCCTTTAATATCTGTGCAAATTCATCACATAGGGTGCTCATAAAATCCCTCCTTTCTTCTTTTATTGCCGCTATCCCCCAATTGCAACATCCAAAGCATGCGCGGAGATTTTAGCAAATGTCAGAGGTTCCATTATGGCTTCCCAATGAATATAAATCAGGCGCGGGTTGTCAAAAAGCCAGTGATTATGAAGAGCTGTAACTCTAATCTCATGATTAGATAATAGGGCATTTAAGAATGGTCTGACTTCCGTTTGCCTGAATACAAACTCCCCTAAACAGAGTGCCCTGCCGTTGTTGTCCACATCCTCAAAAGAAAAAGCCATAAGCAGAACAGTAGGAGAATTCGTTATTCTGCCCAAAACTTCTACCTTTAGATCGTCGCGCATTCTGGTTACAAAACAAACGCCAGGATTATCACTCACCTCTGCCTTTAGTATTTCGGCGAATTTTTCGCATGTTGTCATCAATTATCCCCCCTTTCTTCTCATAAGATATGTAGTAGTGTAATTTCTGTGTTACCGAATTGAATCTGATAATATTGGAAAAAGCTACGTAGTGCCATAAAAGTGAGTATTATATTGTTCTTTTCTTTACTACCCTTTAAGAAGTTGTACACGCAAAGAGGCCGTCCCAAAAGGGGCGGCCTTTTATTACATAAAACTTCTTTTTGTCTTATTCACCTTCTCCGGTATTGCCTTCTCAATTCCAATATGGAATTCTGCTTCTAAAGGCCGCGGCCTGATTTGGAAAATTTAACCGAGACTGTGGTACCTTCAGGTCCGGTATCAATCTCCAGCCTGGCGTTATGGCGTTCGGCAATACTGTAGCAAACCGCCAGACCCAGACCTATTCCATTCTCTTTAGTACTTATAAACGGGGTGCCCGCTCTTGAAATCATTTCCGGAGCAAACCCTTCTCCCTCATCCTTAAAATACAAGACCCAATCAGACTCGTCCTCTCTGGAACCTATTATCAATGTACCGCCCGCCTCCATGGCCTCCAGCCCATTGCGAACCAAATTTAAGACCAGCTGGCGTATCTCCTTTTCATCCAACATCAGTAATGGCAGTTTCTTAAGCTCCAGCCTGATTTCCTTATTGTTCATCAAGGATTCGGCTTTAATCATCGGATAGATTGCCTCAACAATATCGTTTAAATTCCTGGGCTCAAGAACAACCGTTTTTGCCCGAGACATACTCAGAAACTCGGTAATAATAGCATTGGCGCGGTCAATTTCCTCAATCATCAAGGCATAGTATTCCTGATTTTCAGACCTTTCGTCGTTCATGCTCAACAACTGTAAAAATCCACGAACAGAAGTCATGGGATTGCGGATTTCGTGCCCGATAGAGGCTGCCATTTCCCCCACCAGGTGTAAACGGTCCAGGCGCAGCAGATCCTTTTCCAACTGTTTTTCTTTGGTAATGTCTTTCAAAACCACCAAGCGGCAGCTTTGATCATCTAGCGATATAATCTGAAAAGAACAAAGGAAAGTGAGCACTTTACATGTTTTTGTCAAGAATTGAAGCTCAACATTTTTGATGGTACCTTGTTCGGACAAATCCTTTAGTATTATTTCGTAATAACTTTCCTGCCCCGGTTTAAGCAGTCTAACCGGTTTAATCTCCAATATTTCTTCCCTGGTATATTCAAGGTTGTCTAAAAACTGCTGATTGGTTTCCAGAAAAACATCGTCACTCATTCTAATGAGAACCATCATTTCCGGGCTATTATGGAAAGCCTTATGAAAGCGTTCCTCCGAAGCGCTCAACCTCTCCAGCATCAACTTAAGTTCGCTTATATCCCTCACAACCAGGGCATAATGGTTTCCGTTTTCTAAAGAATAAGCCTTTATGTCAAACCATTTATGCTTGGGAGCGGTCATATTTATAAAACGCAGCGGTTCGTGGTTGTCAATAGCAGAGCAAAAACGGACAAAATCATCTGCGACCACATTTGGAAATATTTCCGTAATACTTCGGCCGACAACCTGATTGCGCTCGGCATTGAACATCTTTTCCAGCGCCGGATTAACCTCAATTACTTTAGCATCACTGAGCTGTCCCTCATTTCCAAAAACAAACTCAAAAATGCCAAATCCCTCACTCATGGACTCAAAGAGCATCCGGTATTGTTCCCGGCTCTCTTTCAGGGAATCCAGGGTGTTTTTATGTTCCGTAATATCTATGCCTTTGATTATATGATACTGGCCGCCGCCAATATCAGCGTAGCTTAACCACTTGATGATTCGCCTGCTGCCATCCTTGGCAATCCATATATTCTCTTTCCTTTCCTGGTCCACTTCATTATTTTTAACCAGGGTCTTAACGCGCTCAGCTTCTTCGAGATCCATAAACAGCTCCCAGCCTATTTTACCTACGACTTCCCCGGCACTATAACCTGAAATCTGTTCAGCGACGTCGTTAAAATAAATGATCTGGCCGTCGGAATCTCCAACCAAAACGAAGGTATCCTCGGCTTCCTTGAATAGGACAGATGGGCCTTTTAAAAAAGGCAAGACGATATCAGGCAGGTTTTCCAGGGTAGGTTTTTCATTGGTAAAATTCGGCTCTTCCAATTGAGCCAGCTTCTTATAGATTCCGGCTACCTCACGGATAAGCTCTTCTTTAGTTTTTTCGTTATTTGTCATATTCTTTATCCACCTGATATAGTGGGTGCCGGGGGTGTTCTCTCGGCACCTCAAGCCTTCCCTAGATTATCTAATTATCTGCCAAGGTGTCAAGAGAACCGTTGGCGCTGCTTCCCTTGATACTTTTTCTGTCGGCTTAGTGTCCCACCCTTGGGGAACAGTATAGAAAGGCACAATTCCCTGCATTAAAAAGTCCGTATGACTGTTGAAGGATCAGGCATGCTAACACAGAGATTGCTTTACAAAATGGATAAAGGAATGATGCCAATTTTGGAGTATATTATTTTTTCACCCAAGCTGATATTTTCGCACTATTGGCCGCTGTTTGTTGGAGATGGGGTGTTGGAAGAATTGGAGGGAATATTATCCTACCATCCTCTTTTTCATTTTATGGAGTATATTATGTAACCTCATTATGACGAATTATCCCCTATGGCAATTCACCAATCCCATTTTGAAAGATACGTATAGCGATGTAATCCCCAGTATTCTTTCTTATCCTTCCGCCACGATGCTCTATCTGCCATATAACCCTAAAAGCTGGCTCAAAAAAGCCGCCCATCTATTTATATGGGTGGTCATTCAGCCAGTTCGGTGTGAAACGAATAATTAAAAGAAGCTATAACATGCATTGCCATTCCCCCCCCCCTTTAATCAATTTGGCCAGGAATAATTAGGATTTTGGAACTGTTTCTTGAAGTATCTGCCCTATTCTTTATCAAAGAGCTTGTTAAATTACACGCTGTTGAAATAGGCATCCCATACTGAAAAACAGTAGAACGAAGGAATGTTCAAGGCAATCTGCCAGTCCAGTATTGACCCGGCTTTAGCAAAATCACCGACAAATGTGTAGTGAATAGCCTGGAGGCTATGAGAAAGAATAATGAATCCCGCCCCGATAACGACCAGGAATATCGACTTAACTGCCTGGGCTGTAAAAAGCCGCCCCAACCCTGGAACAAGAACTGACCAGGCAAAGGCAAGCCAGGGGTTTCTTTTTTCTTAAGCGTTCATACTTGCGCTGCCGAGGGCTGTAGGAATTATTGGAGCATCTTCCCTATCCCCTAACACCGAAAGTTTGTTGCATTCGATAGCTGTCCCAGACTCCTAAAAAAAGCACGCTGGTATAGACCAGAAGCCACTGGGTATCCAACACCTCTTTGGCCTTCTGAAAATCTCCTATAAATGTGTAGATAGTGGCCATATTTGTATGCGCTTTTTGATTTACGATGACTTCACTAACAGAAAGGAATATTCCCTTAATTATTGATCCCAGCGCTATATGGCCAAACCCGGGGAAAGCCAACGACCACCAGGCTATTACCAGGGGATTTCTTAAATGGAATGCATTTATATCGTATGATTTAACTGTTACTTTAGGTCTTCTAACTAGTTTATAGGTCATACTCAGCCCTTGCCATGAGTTAATATAATATTCCTACTATCACCAACTTTGATAATAATATGCCGGATGGTTCGCAAGGTAGTTGAAACCCGGGATGATCCAATTATGTAAGAGGAATCGCAGGAAAATCTTCCTTCTAACCGAATTGCGAAAGTTCGAGAAAAATGAAATTGCTTTACTAATAAGTGAAGAGATCGATTCCTACCTGGACCACCAGCAAAAACATAGAAGCCACGCGGTTTTGCGTGGCTTTTTAGTACTACATCAGATTCAATTTGCATAGGCAAATTTATTTAGTTATATCTATCACCCATTTGGCACTGTAAGAAGTATCTGGCGAAGTGTAACACCTGAAATCAACGCTGTTTAATGATAATGCGACTTTGTATACGGCTTCAAACTCTCCTGAAGCCCCGGCGGGTATTATGCCGCTTTCGCTGGCTGTCTTTACACCAGTGTTTTTAATGCTCATTTTCTTCTCTCCGAGAGTATTATCAAACCAGTAGATAGTTTTATTTTCCCACTGCAGGTCTTTGGTTGCGGTATTCTTTACTTTGTATCGTAATACCACATATTTGTATTCCCCATCCGCGCTTATATTCTTGGGAATGGTGGCGTTTAAGAGCGTTATTTCCATACCTTCCAGGATGGCTGATTCTCCGGCTTTTAATACTTTGTCCGGGTTGTTTTTAGTTTGCTGTGAAGAACCGGAAGGTGTTTGGGTGGAATTAATTGAAGAAGAATTATTCGCGCCACAGCCCATTAAAGCAAATGATATAACGAATATAGTTAGAATAGCCAGAATTCTGTTGGAGCCTTTTATCACTAAAAACCCACCCTTTCTATTTAAAAGTAAAGTTTACAGTATTACTGGTACTGTCCCCATATTTAACGGAAACACTGCCCCCAGAAGCATTGGGTGGTAAATCGATCGTCAGCTGGTAATACTGGTTGCCGATTGGCTTTACATCGTGAAAGGATTTCTTTTGTCCATCAACATACACTGTTAAATCCTTTTTAAATGCTTTGGTCTTCTCATCGTATTCCACATTCCTAACCGAAACATTGACTATGTCCGATTCCTTCAAAGTCGTATCGGCTTTTCTATAAGCTGTAGCCTGTTCGATCTTGGGAGTGGCGGTTACCGCATCGGTCTTTTGAGTAGTCGAGGTATTTGAAGATGATGAGGGTGAAGTGGTACTCTGTTTTTCGGAACATCCTACAAGGCAACTGGTTAGAAAACAACATAGCAGCAGTGAATAAACAACCTTTTTCAAAATGCCTTCCCCCTTTTAGTTTGTATGCAATATACATGATAGTACTAAAAGGGAGACCTCACAATAAAATTTTTACCACAAAATCCATACCTTTTTCACTAAATTAATTCAAGAACTTTATTAACCCGAAGTTAATTCCACTATTTGGGGAGTAAATTTGTTTGTAAGTTTTTAGTGAATTCATTTACTTGAGGTTAAAAAAGACTAATCCTTAATTCCCTAATCAGGTTTTTCGGTTTCGGATAGATTTAGGTTAACAGATCATTGCCCAGTGTTTCAATTGCTTCTCCGCCATTGCATTATGACGAAGATAACGATGCCCTCACAAACGTGAGGGCATTTTACTTTCTATGGTTTTGCCTATACGCCATTATTTTGTTTTAGTTAACAGGCTTCTATCTTCCATTTGCGGTGGTTCTTCCAACCACTTATGCTTAATCATGAGTTTTCCGCCTTCTCTGGCAAAGTCTAAAGTGTCTTTTGCCGTAACTGCAAGTTTTGCTGGAAGATCACTTCTCATACTAAATGACATACCCAATGCACTATTTCCTACTGAATAGCTGGCCATAATATTCGTACAATACATCATTATCTTGTCCGAAAAAGGCGGCACTATAGAATCTGTTGCTTTGCCCGCCCACGTACTGGGCGGTTGAATGTCGCTTTGCAGCAAAAGATTGCTTGTATCACCAACTATTTTTTTAGCAAGTTCTTTACCTGCTACAAAGTATGCCTTAATCTCTTTTTCCTTGGCGACCTGAGCGAAACCGGTCATTAACTGCATTCCGAAAACATTCACTTCCAGTGTCTGAAACAGATACGCCATTTCCAGTGTATTCAACGCACGTTTACCGCCAAATAAGCGTATACCACTCATATACTTTTTTTCTTCAATAAATTCCACTTCTTTTGGCATCGATACATAGGGAGGCCTTGATAAAACACCTTGTTCGGTTAGATAATCAGTACAGGTACGGTAGGTGTCCTGTGAGTTTCTAACCGTGTTCTCATAGAAATCCAGAATATCCTCTCTGTATGACATGCCCATGTGTATTGCATTAAAACCCAAATTTATCTTCATCATTACCCGAAGGAACATGATATGAAATATATCATCAAATAAAATTGGTGCGTCGTCGAATGTATCCTGGTCGGTAAATGCTTCTGGAACAACTGCGCTTTCTTTATTGTATATCGCCTCAATTTTAGCAAGGAGTTTTTCGTTCTCATTCACATGGTTTTCCAATATTTTTCTGGCTTTTTTATCTTTTGAATCCTGAGAGAATCGGTTAACAAAGACACCCATTAATGATTTTATTTGATACGTCATCCATAATGTACCTAATTCGGAAGAAGAAATGTTACTTTTTGTTATAGTGGGCATTTGTATTTCCTCCTTGTTTATAACTGCTTAGATTAGTTTTTACAGGTTTCTCTAGAAATATTAAATGGCCAATAAACCAAGTAAATGTTCAGGCAGGGCTGCTTTTAATCCGAGGATAATATTCTATAAAGCTACTTAGTGATATATAGTACGGCTGTTTCCAGATCACCTCGACTTCCACTTACGGCTTTGCCCATTCCTTATTCAGCTTTCCAAATAGAGGTATAGATCATTCCCCGACGAAATTATATCAATATGATTTTCTTGGTTGAATTGTTATTAATGGAGGAATTTTTTTGAACATTCCACTTCGGATTTTAATCGTTGAAGAAGCAGAGATGGATTCAATGCTGCAGTTAAAGGCACTGCATAGCAATGGCTATCAACAGATGTATAAACGGGTAGACAGGACGGATGATCTAATAGCTGCCCTTGCAGACGGCCCCTGGGATATTGTAATTGTTGACATAAGTGTGCTGCAGTTTAATGAACAGGCTATATTACGATTGATTAAGGATAGCGGAGTGGACCTTCCCTGCCTTATTCTGTCTGAACGAATAAACGGAGAACGCCATGTTAAAACCATTAAATTGGGCGTAGAAGAGAATATTGCTGAGGACAATATAAGAGCATTCATCCCCTCTGTAAAGAGTGAGGTTCATGATGAGTTGTTGAGCAACCTGCATAAGATTGCGAATAAAGAGGTGCGGGATCAGAAAGAATGGTTCCGTGTCACCCTGTCTAGCATAGGCGATGCCGTAATTACCACTGACACTGACAGTATCGTGACCTTTATGAATCCTGTGGCCGAAGATATTACCGGATATACCCAGGAAGAAGCCTTTGGCAAACCTATTGCTCACGTGTTCAGGATCTTTAACGAAATTACCCTGGCGCCGGCCGAGATTCCGGTAGACCGGGTGATTAAGGAAGGCTTCATTATTGGTCTTGCCAATCATACCGGCCTGATTACCAAAAATGGAGAAACACGTTCCATTGCCGATTCAGCCGCCCCCATTCGCAGCGACGGCGGGGCTATTATCGGTGTAGTTATGGTATTTCGCGATATTACGGAGACCAAACAAATGGAAGATCAGATGGCACGCCTGGATAAGTTAAACGTTGTCGGCCAAATGGCTGCCGGGATTGCCCACGAGATCAGAAACCCCATGACCACCGTACATGGTTTTCTCCAACTCCTGAAAATCAACAGCGATTTCAGCAAATATGAAGAGTATTTCGATGTAATGCTCAATGAATTGGACCGGGCTAATTCTATTATCTCCGGCTTTTTATCCCTAGCCAAGGAAAGAGCGGTGGAAGTTGGGGAAGAAAATCTCAACCGGATAATTGAGAGTATTGCTCCCCTTATTCAGGCCGAGGCCATCATTGACAACAAGCTAGTACAATTGGAATTGGATGATATCCCCAACTTGGAATTAAGTCAAAATGACATTCGCCAGCTTATATTAAACCTGGTTCGCAACGCATTGGAAGCATCAGACCCTGGCAATAAGATTATTCTACGCACTCTCTTGGAAGACGGCCATGTAGTCTTTGCGGTAGAAGACGAAGGGAAAGGTATTGAACCTCATATATTAGAAAAATTGGGTACTCCCTTCTTGAGCACCAAAGATAACGGCACCGGTTTAGGATTGGTCGTTTGCTATAGTGTGGCTGAAAAGCATCGGGCTACTATAAATGTGGCCACCGGTAGCGACGGAACGACTTTTTCGGTATTGTTTAAGGCGCCATCGGAGCAACCAGCCCTCTTCTCGTAATCTTTCCCAGCGAAATCGGATCCATTTAAAGTAATGTTGTTCATTCTACTATTGATCTAGTTATTTCCTTGGATACATTCCATGCTTCATCACCGGTCATCAGTAATTCATGAATTTCGGTGGTCAAGGCCGATTTCTTAAGCTCCAGAGCTTCAAGTTGTTCTCCAACCTGCTTGATTTCTATTGCTGCCTGGCGATCTATTTCTTCAACTACATTCCAGAATTCATTCCACACTTCGTTCCATATTTCATTATATATTTCATCAGCCGTAATTTCCGAATCATCGAGCTGTCCTCGTATCTCCGGCAGTTTGGACTTTAGAGAAGGTTCGAGTTCCTGAAATAGCCGGTTAATGTCTGTTGCTACCTGGCTATTGAACTCTTTAATGGCAGACCAGACGTTCTCCCAGACTAAATCCCAGGCCTCATCCCCCGGCAGTGATTCACTTAAAATTTCCTTGGTCGACAACTGCTGAGCCCGCAAGGCGGTCTCCATCGTATCATAGCCCTGCTTAATTCCTACTGCTAGTTTGTCACTCCTGATCGCTAATTTACCAATCTCGCTATCTACCTCGTTCAGTTCCGACTTCAGCTTGAGTATATAATCAGCTTTGCGTTCCATACCTCTTCCCTCTTTTATTAGACCTTTGTTTAACAATGCTCTTATGGAGTTTTGAAACCGTCAGGAACCTATAGCACTTCAGCATAGTATCTTTCTTCATCAGGTAGGTAACCAAATTCAATTTGACATGGGAACGGAGTAGCTGCACTGTGGATTGAGGCGATGTTGAGTTTAGCCCACTCTTGATACCAGTCCGGCAATAAGTATGATTTTATACTCTTGTTTTTCCTAACGGTTATCATCGGAGTATGGTTGTCATCATGAAAATCAACAGCCAGAACTTCGAGTACCACCCCTCTGATTTTGTTATCCTTCAGTACCGGTATCGCCAGTTTGGGCTGGTGGTCTATATTCAAAAAAACTTTTGCTCCTTGCTGGTTGGTGGTAAATTCTTTGATAATTTTTCTCTGCCTATACATAATGCTTTCTCCTTTATCCTGGATTCTAACTCCTGCCTGGCCTATTTTGACACTTGCACCTCTGTCTGCAATTACCCTAAAAGGAGTGGAGAAAATCGCTCTTGTGCACGCCAAGCACAGACAAGAGTACCGCTAATAGCCTGTCGTGTATTTCTTATATTTTTGAATAAAACTGAGAAGATAAAGGGCGGTTTCGACTTACTGCTTTTGCCGGTCTTGTTTCAGACTGGTTGAGGGGAGGGATTAATGATACGCAGCAGAAGCTCTGAGGGATTCTTCGCTTAAATCAAGCTTAACACCTTAATCCATTAAAAGCAAATCGCCTTCCTTAGCCTCTTTTTGTGATTGCCGGGGGTAAGGGTAATTCTCAAGCGGTTTTTAGCTTGCCTACTCCGAGTGACAGGTTGTCCCATAGAATTTCCTCCACCGTTTGCGATTGGCTTTCTTCGCAATGGATGATTAAGACCACCTCAGCGGCTTTGTTTCCGGCTGTTTTTTCCCCAGCCTTTCTGGCTTGCTTTCCCTTATGAAGAGTTTGCCGACATAGTAGTCCAAAATAAAGCCGGCTAATACACCGGCGCCTAATCCGATAAGCCCCCATAGAACCGGCCCCAGCTTCCAAAAGTAACCGTACACCACACCCAGTTCCATAAAGACCGCGCCCAGCACCATGGCGCCATCTATCTGACTGATTCCATCGGCCCGGTGAATGGTGTCCAATATTTTTCTCTTTTCCACCTTTTTATCCAGGGGAATGGCCACGATTCGCTCTCTTACGATACCGTGCTGCTCCCTATAGTCACCCCCCGTGTCGGGCGCATGAAGATGAAAAGACCCAGGTGATAGACCTGGGCCTTTGCTGTTTCTCTTGTATGCCGTTGTAAAATATTTATCCCTGAACCACATTAGAGCCCAAATGCTCGATTAGCCAACAACTGCGGTTGGGGTCTTTCTCAATGAAACAAACCTCGCAGCCACTTTTTTTCAGCATCTGGGCTAAATTATAAATTCTATCCAAATCGTATTTCACGCGGCCACCCCAATTAACGATTACATGCATTTATAACACTTCCTTGCCTACCAACTGTTTCTTCTCGATTGGGGTTTGTAGCAGTCTCGGCAGTAAACCGGCCTATCGCCACTCGGCTGAAAAGGTAAACTCGTTTCTTTCCCACAAGTAGCACAAACTGCCGAATACATCTGTCGGTCAGATTGACCGTAACCTCCGCCACCACGATTTCCTTTTAATTGTGCCTTACGAGCAGAACGGCATTCCGAACACCTGGCGGGCTCATTTTCAAAACCCTTCTCTGCATAGAATTCCTGTTCCGCAACAGTAAAGGCAAAACCACTTCCACAATCTTTACAGGTTAAAATTTTGTCAGATAACATAAAAATGACCTCCTATTATTTTTGCTAATATCAAGGGAATACTCTGTCATTCGTTACTCCCCCAACTCGAGCAATCAGGAAGGTCAGTTTATCCACAGGCTATTAAGCTATAGAAAGTATACTTGATAGCTCCTGAAAATGCAAATATTTACGGGGTTTTCACCAACGTTTCCAGCCACTGCCGGAGCAGAATCTTTTACAATCCCATTTCATCCAATAATATGTTATGAGTTTATTACCTAATTCCTTTCCCGACGCTTAGGTCGTGCTGGGCATCTCAATCGAAGCATATCGCAAGCTCCGATGAACCAGCTTGTTATTTCCCATCCAGAATAATTATTACCTAGATGCTGCCTGGCACTTAAGGAATGCCTCTCTAGACAAAAGAAAGGATATAATGTTTTAAGGAGGTAAGTTCCATGAAGAACGAGGAAAAGATTCTGAAGATTTTGGAGGCTATGCAGGCTGATATCTCAGGGCTGAAAGAAGGCCAGAGATCCCTGCAAGATGGTCAGAAATCCCTTGAGAATGGGCAAAGTTCCCTGCAAGAAGGCCAGAGAGCCCTTGAAGATAGGCAGAAATCCCTTGAAGAAGGTCAGATAAAACTTGAACTCCGTATGGAAAACGAGGTCATTAATAAGATCAATGCTCTGTATGACGGCTATGAACTACATACCCAAATTCTAAATCACCATACAGAACTCCTGCAACGCATAGAAGGAAAAAGTGGAGTCTCACGATATCAAGATCCGCGTTCTAGATCAAACCAAATCAAATAAACGCAAAGCCAAGTCTTAATATCTGTTAATCCCATAGCAAATGAATTTTCTATTTACGAACATACCATACTCAAAAAATATTAAAGAACGGTGTTTTGGGTTATCTTCAATATGGCATCTATATTTTTATCAGTTCATTGCTCTTAAGTAGAACTACTTAATTCTTGATAACCGGCGTTGCTTGGCTTGCTCCAAATCATGGATAGATGCTTTGTTTTGTTGCTCGATTTTATAGTTGATAATCCAGGCAATAGATGTGCCTATGGTTAGTGGCAATACAATTATCGCAATAAAAATCTCACCTGTGACCAAAAATTTTGCTATAGAAGAAACCGGGTATATATCGCCAAATCCCACCGTGGCAAAAGTGTTTACTGAGAAATAAAGCGCGGAAATACCGTCAATTATTCCTGAAAAGTGATGAGGGTTGTGGCGAACCAGGTCCAAATAAATGCTGGAAAATCCAACTGTTATGCTGACGAAGCTCATCACCCAACACCCAATCAAACTCATTTCCGGTTCTTTAATTATTTTTGATGTAATCCGGAAGGTATCAGAAAATGAGGCGAATATCAGCGTTATTCCACTTATAATAGCCAGGGAAGCAAAAACAGCAGAAAATGGAATATTAATAAGCAAGTTTAACAGAGAAATAACAGTAACTCCTATTAATATTCCTCCCCAAACGTGACCTTGCTTCATTAGATGCTCCCCCTATCCCGGAATTTCCGTCTCTTAAAAACTGAATATATGATCCGTTTATGTACTCGCCACCTGATTTACTTAATTATAACTCATTGGTTTGTACTTTAAGACTCTTGCTTCGGGATTTCAGCACTCAAATCCTTGCCCCACAGGGCAAAGACAATCAGCCCCACCAGGCCGCAGGCAAAGGCAACCATGAAATTGGTTCCCGGAGATATATTCCAAAGGTAAGCGCTGCTTAAAGCCGCAATCGACACGATGATGTCCCGAATCAAGTAATAGGTTCCAAAGGTAGCTGCTTTCAAATGTTCGGGAGCCAGGTCCATAATAAGGGCCTTGCGGGTAGGTTCACCAAACTCCTTTAAACCCCGGATGATGAAAGCAAAAATGAGTGCAATAAACGTATGCGAGTAATACAGGACTACGGGAAATATAGTGAAAAAGACAAAGGTTATGAGGACAAAAGGCTTCTTGGTATATTTGTCGGCCGCATATGCCACAGGGATATAGATCAGCACCGCGGTCAGCATTTCAATGCTGGTTAAAATTCCGAATTTGGCCGCTGAAATCTTATTGACTTCCACCACCCATAAAACCACAAATGCATAGGGGATCTGCTCGGCAAAGCGGATCAAAATATCCGACAGCAGCAGGCTGCGCAACCCGGGCGTAAAGGAGGAGAATATTTCCCCGGCATGCAGATGAGCTTCTTTCTTCTCCCCGCTGTCTTCAATAAAGTAATATTGTACCAACAAGGAGATGATCCCCACCACAAAGGCGATGCAAAAGGCTATTTTGATGCCTTTCACTTCGCCGTATAAGCCGATTAAGACTCCACCGATGATGGGTCCTAAAGCCATCGGAATGCGTCGTACCAGAGAATGGAGTGTCACCCCCATGGTACGCTTTTCCTTGCTGACTGCGTTGGCCACCAGGCTCATGACTGCTGGAAGGGAGACGGCGGACCAGGCGATAAAAAATATGCAGCCGACGATTACGGCCTGCCAGTACGGAAATATAATAACAATTGCGTAGCCGAAAAGGGCAATAACCGTGAACAGCATCAGTGAGCGTTTATAGCCCAATTTATCGGATAGATATCCGCCGGGGAAGGAGTAGATGGCCCCCAGGAAATTCTGCATAGCGTTCATGAACCCGACGACAAACACCGTACCTCCCAACGCCACCAGGTAAAGCGGCAAAAACCTTTCCGCCATTCTTTCTCCCAGGCCTATTAAAATAACCATGATCAACATGGATAGGATGCTGCTGTTCAGCGCGAAAAAACCTTTGATACGAGCCTTCAAATCCATTATATTCGCCTCTTTATGTTCACATTAGTCTTCTTCCAATACTTCTTTGACCAGTTCGCGCAGCCACATTTTGCTCTCTTGCAGGATATGGCGTCCCTTTTCGGTAATTTGATAATAAATACGGATCCTGCCTTCAACGTTAATCCTTTGCGCGCTTAGAAATCCTTCATTCTCCATTTGGTGAAGAACCGGGTATACGGTTCCCGGCCCCACCCGGTATCCGTGTCTCTTTAATTCTTCTATGATTTCCACTCCATAGATGGGAGCCAAAGCAGCATGATGCAGGATATGGATTCGCACAAACCCCGACAACATTTGTTTTATCAAACTATCACATCCTGATATCAGTATACGATATTGTACTTCGATATTATTATAGGCAACGGTGCTGCCCGGGTCAAGTGCATACCAAGTCGGGAAATTCGGTTTAAAAAGGGGAAATGATTTAACCGGCGAAGGAAGGCACGGGGACTATCCTTTTGCCTCAAAGCAAAAAAACCGTCCCCGTGCCTTCTTCATCGTCTGAATTTTAAAAGCCGGCCAGGTGGGTGGCATATTGCAGCGGCCGCCGGAAGGCGTTTTTCATCTCGATTTGGGAGAGTTCGGTTTCCGTGGTCTTGCGTGGTTTTGAATTGACTTCGATCAGGTAGGGGCGTCCGTTTTGCCCCAGTCCGATATCCAGGCCCAACTCACCGAAAAACTGGCCGCTGCCCTTTTCGATGGCCAGCGCAATTTTATTGCACAACCCCTTGATCAGGCGTCTTTTCTCTTTTACTGCTTCTTCCTGGTGGTAAAGATGCTTTAAAACCTTATGACTCTGGGTCGCGGTCCCTCCCCTGGCCATATTGGCGACAGCGCTCTTGCCGGGGGCTATGCGCACAAACTCTTTGCCTATCTGCCATTTGCCAGTCGAATTCTTTTGATATACAATTCTCAAATCAAAAATAGATCCCCGGTACGTGCTCAGATTCAGCCCCTGCTGTACAATGTAGGACCGGTCCTTTCTAAACCCACCGGTTTTCTCAAGCAGTTCCAGGGCATTGTCGGCTTGACCTGGCCTGCGGCGCGCCCCGTAAGTAGTATAGTGTAATTTGCCGGGCCCCTTTACTATCACTCGGATTATCCCAGAGCCCAAGCTGCCATTAGCCGGTTTTAGAAATAATGTTTTGTAT
>JBDKUE010000173.1:0-4349 GCA_039679855.1 Syntrophomonas sp. | reverse complement strand
TAGCGTCAGGTATGCTCAGTAAACCGGTAAGTACCATCAAGTCGGCAACAACTGTGGAATTCCCCAGTATGGCAATACTGGGCGGGATCATAGCGGTTGTCACCGGATTGCTGGTTATGTGGATGGTTGGAGCCGTCGGTGACATTATTTCTGATCTGATACCATTTGGTTCATCACACAGTTTGACCTCTGATTTGCCATGGGGAAAGATATTTGCCTATTCCTTATTCGGAATGATCGTATTTATTGGCGCTTTGTTTACCGGCTTGCTTACAGTGGGAAAACTGATGTTCAAATCAACTGCTTTGCCCCATCAGTATTTTAACGTGGCGGTGGCCAGCACCATCCCGACGATAACCGCTCTGGCCGGTGCGGTTCTGCTTTCCTACATTTATGCTCCTATAGGCCTGCTGGCTTTTGATTTGGGGACCTTGCTCAGCATTGTATGCGTTTATATGGGGTTGAAAGAAATCAGCTTTGGCGATGACGACCGTCTGGCTAACGGGCTGGTTCTAGCCTTTCTGGTATATTACATAATTTTATTCCTATTTGGTAAAATTATAGCTTCGTCTTTGTAAGCGATTGTTTTTGAATACTGGTGGACTGAGCGTAAGGGGTGTGTGAATGTATAAGAAAATTATCTGTCTTGCTCTTTTATTACTATGCGTCTTACCGTTTCCCAACAACGTGTATGCTCAGAATGAACCGACTGTAATACTCAACGGAAATGTTTTAACTTTTGATGTGCAGCCAGTAATAGTTGAAGGACGGCTATTGGTTCCTTTAAGCGGAATATTTAACGCTTTAGGCGCCACTGTATCCTGGGATGCTGCCACCCAAACCATAAATGCTTCCCAGGGGAATACCACGTTGATGCTTGTCATCGGATCTCAGAAGGCGCTCATAAATGGGGCCGAGGTGGTTTTTGATGTTCCGGCGCTTATAATGAATTCCAGAACAATGGTTCCGCTCGGTTTTGTGGCGATGTCCCTGGACTGCCAGGTCAGTTACGATGCCGTTTCCAACACCGTAACAATTAATTCAATTTCTAATCCTCAAGCCCCAGAACCAAGCACCCGGATAGATTTAACCGGAACATGGCACAGCCCCTATTCAATAATATGGATTACCCAAATCGATGACCGACTGACTGCTACGGTACATGACACCAGCAAAGACATGGCTTCGGAAGATTGGTCTTGTACCGGCACAGTTTCAGGAAATACGGTGACGATTGATTTTCAACAGAACTCAAACAGCAATAATACCATCAAAGGGACTTTTGATTTAAACAATAGCGGAAATCGAATGGAAGGAACCATGGTGCCTTCCTATGCTGCTTCGTATAATTTCGTTATCGAACGTGCGACACCCGGAGATCTAACCGGGAAATGGCACAGTCAGGGTTCAACTTTCTGGATAATCCAAAAGAACGATATATTGACCGGACGCGCGCGAGACAATAAGACAAACAATGAGTGGTCTTTGGATGGCAACGTTTCGGGTAATATGGTAACCATTAATTTCGATGATAAAGCGAGCAGCGGAATCATTAAGGGTATTTTTGAACTGAAAAATGATGGCAATTTACTGGAAGGGACCATGACTCCGTCGTGGAACAATTCATATAGTTTCATTATCCAGCGTTAGTGTTTCCAAGCGGGGAAAGGCAAACGCAACCTAGCGATATATTATTTGTAGATTAGAATGGATTTAAAGGAGCGAAAGGTGTCTGATGTATTGTCCGGTTTGTGGTAAAGAAAATGGTGATAACAACAAGTTTTGCGGAGGTTGTGGCTCAAACTTAAGCACTGAGACTGTAACGGGAAGACTCGATCCGCAAACCATGCTCGGCGGGCGGTATGTGGTAGTAAGAACACTGGGCCAGGGGGGCATGGGGGCTGTATATCTGGCATTGGACACCCGGTTGAAAAATATGCCGGTTGCCATCAAAGAAATGAGCACCAGGGCTGTAGGCGGAGATTTGCAGGCGGCAATCGACAGCTTTCAAAAAGAAGCCCAGCTTTTAATAGGCTTAAGGCATCCTGCTTTACCGGTTATTTATGACTTCTTTTCGAGAGAAGAAAACCGCTGGTATCTGGTTATGGACTATATTGAAGGCAGTACGTTAAAAGCGGAATTGCTGCGAAGAGGACCAATACCCGAAGCAGAAGTATACGATTGGGCCCTACAACTATGTGATATTCTGGACTTTCTACATAAGCGCAACCCTCCGATAATCTTCCGGGACCTGAAACCGGACAATATCATGTTAACCCCGGAGGGACAGATTAAACTCATCGATTTTGGTATAGCCCGACATTTTCAGCCGGGCAATGCCGCTGATACGGTAGCCTACGGTTCCGGTGGATTTTCCCCTCCTGAACAGTACGGACAGATCCAGACCGATGCCCGCTCCGACATTTATGCTCTGGGGGCTACTATTCATTATTTATTAACTGGAATAGACCCATCCAAGGGTCCTTTCCGCTTTGAGCCACCCGGCCAGTATGCCCCCGTTTCCAACAACTTCGAAAATGCTATTATGAAGGCACTGGAGCTGCAAATAGAAAACCGGCCGCAAAATATTACGGACTTTAAGGCAATGCTGGCAAAAGCCCCAATAGATTTTACTGCCAGGCAGGGGAGTGTATCCCGAGCGAATAGTTCTATACCAACTGAAAATAAGATCGTTAATGAATCAGACACCATGCCTTTGTACCCGGACCAAAAACAAATACTAGCCGCTTCTCCAGCTGGAATAGGAGGACAACCAAATAGGCCAGTTTTTGCCCCCCAAGCAATGCAACCGGGCCAACCGGCTGTTAACAATTTCAATCGTACCGGTTCAAATACAAAGAATTGGGTTATAGGTATTGCTGTAGTGGTAATTATTTTGCTTGTAGGTGGAGGAGCCTTCTGGTTGACAAAAGACAATGACGAGCAAACTAGCGAGTCCCGACCGATTGTTTCTTCTTCCAGCCCGAGTCCAACACCTTCAACAGAGCAAATAAATGTAATGGTAAACTTCTTCAAAACCAAAGCCACCCTGGATGCTTGGGCCCAGGGCGGAAACTTCGCCGTATATATCAAGGATCTGAAAAGCGGCAGCGTGTTTTCTACGGCTGAAAAAAGCAAACCTTTAACCGCAGCTGGTTGTGTTTTCCTGCCGATTTATTTCGAATATTCCAGGCAGGTTGCCGAGCAGGGACTAAATCCCCAGAGCACGGTTACTATCGCAAGGGGATCCCTGGTGGGCGGCACCGGCAAATTGGACACCCGGGATATTGGCAAATCGTACACCCTGGAAAATCTCGCCCAACTAATGATGCAGGAATCGGATAACACAGCTGCCAACATTCTCATAGACCGGTTGGGTGGATTGGGAGCAATAAATAGCCAGATGGAGAAGCAGGGGATGACTGCGACTCGCTTGAACCGTTATCTTATGGACGCCAATGCCATCAACAACGGCATTGAAAACTATACTTCAGCCGAAGATCTGGTCAGAATGCTGGAAAATCTCAACCGCAGCAATAACCAACGAATCCTGGCTAAAAACGATGAAAGCTCGCTTCCGGCCGATTATCAAGTATTCCATCAGGTGGGGGTGCTTACCAATGTTTATAACGATGCCAGCCTGATTTGCGGTAGTAAGTGCAATTTCATCGTCGTAGTCATGTCCAACGGAACCAGCAACGATACGGCTCAACAGTTTATCAGCACTATTCAGCAAAGTGCCTTATCAGATTTACTTAGTTAAGGATTTGATAACCAGATGAAAAACAGATATATAATGATCGGTATTGGCGTGGCTGTTATTCTTTTGGCCGCGGCCGTTGTTATGACCAGCAATCCCATATCCAGATCCCTGCTGCTATTTGCCCAAAAACACGGCATTATTTCGAACCGGGATATGACAGTACCGCAGCCTGATCCGCAGGAGCCGCTACCGGTTAATACCGGGGTTGAAAAAGCTGCGCCGGGCCAGGCAACTCTGGAAAACAACCTGAAAGCAGTTTTAAAAGGAGCCCGGGGGAATTATTCTATTGGCTATAAGTCTCTAGCCAGCTCTCAGGAGGTAATACTAAACCCGGGACAAATGCCCTCCGCCAGCGTGATCAAGCTATTCATCATGACTGCGGCCTATAATCAAGCCGCCACCGGGCAGCTCAAATTGGATGATAAACTGGTGCTTCGAGATTCAGACAAAGTTGGCGGTACGGGAAGCCTGGCCGGTCGTCCGTCCGGCACCAGCCTGACCATACGCCAGTTGATTGAGCTGATGATCACCGAAAGCGATAATACGGCTGCCAATCTATTGATAGACAAATTGGGTTTTGACTACA